>JBBQCZ010000033.1:0-28543 GCA_038319215.1 Bacteroidales bacterium
CCTTAAAAATAAGGCTGCCTGCCAGTGGCGAAATGCTAACTAAAACAATGCTGATCACAGAAAAACACAAAACTATCGCTAAACTTTTTGAGCCAAATTTCTTGAAAAACTTTTAGGGTGACGCATAGTCAAAGTCAGGAAATACAGGGAGAAACTGTGGGCTCGGAAAATAATGAATATTACATCTTGATTTACGAAATTACTTTTGAAGATAGATCAGTGCTTTATGAAAAGTTTGAATTTTCAACTACCGACGAGCCTGATAAGATAATGTTCTTTCAATATAATATTTCTTTGGACGAACTGTAATACTATTTTCAAAAGCAATATGTCAGTCCGAATTTTAGACCATACCTATCAGGAATTTTTATTACTGGCAATGTTTTTTTATAAATTGATCTTAAGCCAGGATTGTAATATGGCTCTAACCTAATTAAAAATTTATTCCCAATAGAATAAGATACTCCAACTGAAAACCAAAGTGATGGTAAAAACTTGTAAGTGTCGGTTTTTGCATAAGCCCTTACGGCATTTTCACCAACATCAAAAAAGTAGGATTCCGATTTTATCAAAAAACCGGCAATAAAACCTGTACCAACATCAAAGCCAAAATTTTTGTATTCCCCAATTCTATATTTTAATATCAACGGAATTTCGAGATAAGTGTATTTAAAATTACGCGCCAAGATTGTGTCGTTTCTTATTGTATCATAAACAGTGCTATAAACAGTATCGTTGTAATTAACTTGAGTCGTATCAATTTGATATGTTGTAACAGAATCAGCAACTACAATAGTTACACTGTCCATTAATCCATTGTCAAAGTAAGTGGAATCGTGAAATAGGATCTGCAATGAAACGCCAGTAGTATCATAAATAAAATAAGTTTGCGGAACGAGCTGTATGTTTATTAATGAGTCTAATTCTGTAATCGAATATCCAAATTTGCGGGCTTCATTAAACTGTGTAAAAAATAATCCAGGGCTAAAAGCAAACTTAGAAAAAACAAAATCTACGCTTAACCCAGCGCTAAAATTTCGTTGATTTACTTGCACTGAAATTAGATCATTATACTTACGCCATGTACACAAAAACCCCGATGCAGAAGCGCTTAAGCGAATTTCTTTAAGTTTTGATTCTATCCAAACCGTATCGTATTTAACAATTGTGTCGTAGACTTTTACAGTATCGTAAACTTGATGCGAAAGATTTATTTTTATTGTATCAACATTTTGAGCCGATACAAATTGGAATAAAAATGCCGACAAAATCAGGAATCCCAATCTCAAATTCAATATTTTATCAAATAAGAAATCCATTTACCTATTTAAATATTATTAATTTCTCAATATTAACAAAAAAAACATACATTTCGACTAAAAAAACAAAAAGGGCCGCATTTATATGCAGCCCCAAATTTGATCATTTAAGATGATAGATTATAATCTGACAAAAAACTACTTTACGAATCTTAAAGTTTCGTAGTTTCCATTTCCTGAAATTTTTACAAAATACATTCCGCTTACAATATTTTCTGCTGATATTCTAAACTGATTTGCACCATCATATAAGCTAATATTTTCTGTGTAAACAACCTGGCCACTATAGTTATAAATCTGTATGGTTACATTATCAGACTTTTCGGAATATAATTCTATGTTTAGTTCATCAATTACAGGATTAGGATATAGCTGTCCAGAAATTTGAGATGTGATATTTGTAATTCCGGTAATATCATCTTCTGTTATAAGAATTTGATCGGAATATCCTGACAAACTTTTTTGTCCGTCGCAATTGAAGTAAATATCAATTTGGTAGATTCCAGTACTAATAACGTCCGCTGCGTCATAAGTAATAGTGATTGTAGAAATATTGTTAAACTCATCAGTAAATTCCCAAGTTACGGTTATTGTATTGCCTTGAGCAGAATAACTAATAATTTCAGCATTTGTCATGTTTCCAAAGCAATCATTTACTACAACAAAAAGAGAGTCGATTATTGTTAAGTTTTCATTATAATACTGAACCAACACACTTGCTTCTGTAGTTTCGCCCAAAGCATCTGTTACAGTTACGCTATAAAAATCATCGCCACAAGCATTTTCAAACGAATTTGTGGTAACACTATTACTCCAAGCATAAGTAAACGGAGCAGTTCCACCATAAGTATTAACAGAAACTTCTGCACTACAGTCGTCATCCGTTAGAAATTCATAAAAAGCGCCAGCATAAAAGCTGCCAAACAAAGTTAAAGAATCGATAGTTGCGTTACCAACAACAAAGCTCCATGAGTTAGTACAATTATCACTATCTGCTATGTCTAGGGTATAAACACCTGAGGACAAACCTGAGATGTCTTCGGCAAATTGACCGTTGTTCCAGAAATAAGAATAAGGAGCAGTTCCGCCCGACACCGTTACGTCTATTGATCCGTCGGCGGTATTATTATCTGTTGCATTTACAATTGTTACGTTTGCTGTAAGATTGCAGCCAGAAGATGTGCCATTATCAATAAAAATTGAATCGCAAATCTCAGATTCGCAACCCATTCCTGTTGCAACAAGACAGATACGATAAGCTCCTGCTTCTGCAAATGTATTAGTTACTACATCACCATAAAATATTGTACCACCGTCAAGTGTCCAAACATAATTAACAAGTGCGGGATCGGTAACTTGCTGTCCGTTAACGAAAAATGTACCTTGGCTAACAGAAGTATAGCCTGTTTCTGTAATTGAAATAAACGCTTCACATTGTGTCTGTGCTCTTAAGCCTGTCACTAAAAGTGAAATTGCCAAAATTGTAGTTAAAGTTTTCATGATTTTAAATTTTTAAGTTAAATTTTTTGTTGTCTATCTACTTAACAATTAGTTTTTTAAAGGTTGCATGCTTTTTTTATTTTTCAGGTAATTTTTTTCTTAATTGGTTGGATGAGTTTCAGTTTTAAGTGTATCTGAAATTGCGATTTTTCCGCTATTGCCAGTAGTATTGAAAACAATTAAATTTTCTTTTGGCTCAGTATTTTTTTTTGTTTTTTTCGGCTGTAGCTTCTGACAAAACTGTTTCTAATATTTTTTGGGGATTCAATAGTAGTTAAAAAAAATATTTGCCGTTTTTATTGTTGGGGGAAACAAATTTAAAAAGAGATAGATAATCTTTCAGTAAAGTAATTGATTACTGATCTGCATTTGATAATCTTATAGATGGAATTGCAAGAAAAATGCAGAATACAGTCGCTAATCTTTATTTTTTGCGATTATTTTTCACTTCAATAGTTTGATGGACTTCGGTTTTAATCGTATCAGTCACTATTATTTTTACTGTATTTACAATAGTGTCATGAACAATTAGTCTTTCATTAGACTCAGAGCTGTCGCTTGATTTTATTTCTATTCTTGTTACTCCAGGTTTCGTTTCTGTTGTATTTAAATTTTCAACTTCGCCGATATTCTTAGAGATACTAACTGATGAACCTGAAACACTTTTGGTTTTAACTATCGCATTTTTTAAGCTATTTTGTTCTTTTTCTATTACAGGCTTATCTTGTCCACTTTTATCTTCATTGGTTTCTGATTCAACTGTAGTTATTTTTTTCTGTTCTGTTTTTTTATTTATTACATCTCTCTCTTTTCCAGATGAAAACAATCCTGTGCTGAAACTAAGAATAAGTGTTGTTCCTAAAATAAGTGCAGCCAAATAAAAAACATTAAAGCTACCTAAGTTAAATTTAAAGAAATTAAAGCTTCTGACCATAGCCGAAACTTTAGATCTAACAGCAGGAGATGGTTCCGAAGAAAAATCCTCGAAGCTGTCTCTCAGCAAATCGTCGATATTATTTATATTCTTGCTCATAGCTCACAGTATTTTTTTTGATAAGTTCATTTGTCCTATCCAACAAAGTTTTTCTAGCTCTCGAAAGTTGCGATTTAGAAGTATTAATGCTAATGTTAAGTTGTTCTGCAATTTCTTTATGTGTGAATCCATCTATAACATACAGATTCAGAACCATTCGATATCCTTCAGGCAACTCGCTAATCATTGACAATATTTGTTGAGGATTTAGATTTGCCTCAATAATTCTATTTTCAACTTTGCGGTTATCGTAATCTTCGTCTGCATCTTCCATGTCAAAATCAGAATTTTCGTCCAGATCGGTGTACTTAAGTAGCTTTTTCTGTTTACAGTAATTTATTGCCTGATTAACCATTATTCTCTTCATCCAAGCTTTAAAAGAACCTGTTTCGACATAGCCTTCTATATTCTTAAGGATTTTGATAAAACCCTCTTGCAGCAAGTCGTCGGCATCTGATCCATTGTTAACATATCGTAAGCAAACACCGCGTAACATTGGTGCATATTTATCGAACAGCGCCATCTGGAACTTATGCCTGTTATTGCGGCAACCTTCTATTATTTTGCTGTCTTCTATCATAATGTCAACAATATAACAATAATAAAGAAAATGGTTGCATGAAAGAAATGAAATTATTTTTGAAAAAAAATGCAGAGTCGAGATTTTAACCCTACTCTACAATTTATTTATATTTTAAAATGCGTCGATTATTTTTTAATTGTCTTAACTTTTATCTTATTTATTTGGTCAATCCACTGACGTTTTTCTTTATTAAAACGTTCCATATTTGCAGAATCGACAGGTTCGGCAGGTGGTGGTTCAAAAGAAAGAGGGTCTATTTTTTGACCATTTTCGTGAACTTCGTAATGTAAGTGCGGACCGGTTGACCAACCAGTACTTCCAACATAACCAATAATATCGCCCTGGTTTACTCTTTCGCCCACGTTATATTTCCCGAACGAGGAGAAGTGCATATATACAGTTGTGTAAACACTATTATGCCGAATTGCCACGTAATTCCCGGCTCCGGCCTGAAAAGTACGAGTAACAATTGTTCCATCTGATGCTGCATAAACTGGAGTTCCCGAAGGAGCAGAAAAGTCAACTGCTAGATGCTGGCCTACCTGTTGAAAAATTGGGTGCATTCGCGCATAAGAATATCGTGAACTTATTCCAGTATATTCGAGTGGCGCCTTTAAGAATGTTTTACGCATACTGTTACCGACAGTGTCGAAAAAACAGGTTACAGAATCCTGAGTAAAAGGAATTGCCCATAATTCTTTCCCACCATTAAAAAAAACACCTGCTTTTACCTCACCAATTCCGATTCTTTTATCTTCTACATAATATTCGTTATAAATTGCCTTAAACCAATCGCCGGGCTGAAGAGCATAAAAGTCAACTGTCCATGCAAATGTTTGAGATAATGCAAGTGCAAGTTCCCAGCTATAATCGTTGTCAATCATTGTTTGCCACAAAGAGTATTTTATTACTCCAGATGCTTCGAGAGTAACAGTATCGACAGGCTTTTTCAATTTTTCAATTAAAATAGTGTCCGAATTTCTAAAATCATATTTTGTAAATCTGATATTCGAATTTTCATAAACAAATATTCTTGCCTGTGGAACTCCATTAATCAAAGTGTCAGAAAAAACAGTAAAAGTGCGACCTACATTTATTAGTGTTGTATTAAATGAATCTGTTGACATTCGGCCAATTTTATCAATCTGCTGAGATGTTATTCCATATTTATTGAGAATTGTACCTAAATAATCGCCTTTGCGAACCGTATCAACATACAAAGTCCAACCTTCAAGCGAAATACCATATTTTTCAGGAATTTTTTCTTCAACAACAACTTCTGCAACATGCGACTTTTTATTTATCAAAATCACAATAACTGTTGCAATAGCAGCTATAATTAGAGTTAAAATAATGTAAAATATGTGTTTCTTTTTCATTCAAAATATTTTAGTCAGCTAAAGTAAAAATTATTTTTAGAAAATAGGTTCCAATTCTGTAAAAATTAAATTCTAAATTAGTTCAAAACTAAATTTACTGTAACGACATTGACAAATCCCATAGTTTTTTCTTAACAAATTATTAAGATTTAATCTTTTCAAGACATATTAATATGGGAACATCTGATTATTTTTGTGTTTTGCAATTGTAAATAAAATGACACAAAACAAAGCCATTAAAAGAATATACTTCACCTCAATTATTTTTGTTCTTTTTTCCACATTATTACATGCACAAGTTGATGTTATTAATGGAATTAGAACTGCTGAAAAAATAAAAATCGACGGTGTTTTATCCGAATCGTCTTGGCAAAATGCTACCCCAGTTTCTGATTTTACAGGCTTCTCTCCTATTTTCGGTAAGACTCCAGATCAAAAGACCGAAGTTAAAGTTATGTACGACAATCATTCGGTTTATTTTGCCGCAATAATGTATGATGCAAAACCCGATAGCATTTACTCCGAATTTACGGTTAGAGATAAAGACAATGGCAATGTTGATTACTTTGGAATAACCCTAAATCCGAATAACGACGGACAGAATACATATCAGTTTACTGTTTCTGCGGCTAATGTGCAAACAGATATTAGAACATCTGATGAGAATAGTGATTATTATTGGGATGCAGTTTGGTACAGTGGTGTAACGATAACAGAATCGGGATGGATTGTTGAAGTCGAAATTCCATATTCGGCAATTCGTTTTCCTAGCACAACAGAACAAATTTGGGCTGTAAATTTTATGCGATCAGTAAGACGTAGCCGTGAAGTTTCAACCTGGAATCCAATCGATCAATCAAAAGGTTCTGCTGCTTCGCAAATGGGAATAATTAGCGGAATTAATAATATTGATGCTCCTTTGCGATTGTCGCTCATGCCTTATGTTTCGGGATATCTAAACACTTTTGATAAAAATCTCGGTTATGCTTTCAGTGGTGGCTTAGACCTTAAATTAGGTCTTAGCGAAACCTATACTTTAGATATGACACTTATTCCAGACTTTGGCCAGACAAAAACCGACGATGTTGTGCTAAACCTTACTCCTCAGGAAACATATTATTCGGAAAATCGTCCTTTTTTTACCGAGGGAACAGACTTGTTTAACAAATGTGGACTTTTTTATTCGCGTAGGATTGGCAAAACTCCACAAAACTATTACTCCGTTATTGATGGAAGTAATGACGAAACATACTCAATCGATAAAAATCCATCTACCACAAAACTAGTAAATGCCTTTAAAATTTCTGGTCGTGGCAAGAACAATATGGCGCTTGGAATTTTTAATGCAGTAACTGCAAATACCTATGCAAAAGTTACAGATTTTGATGGAAATCCGCAAAATATTTTAACGGAACCAGCAGCCAACTACAATATTTTGGTTATAGATCAGATTATCGGTAAAAACTCATACATTAATTTTACTAATGCTAATGTTGTAAGACCAGGTAACTCGTATTTGTCAAATGTTTCGGCAACATCATTTAAAATAATGGATAAATCGAACCGCTTTGGAATTTCTACGCTTGCATCATACAGCACACAAAGAGAAAATTCTACATATTTAGCAGATGGTTGGTTTGTGAATTCAAGCATCGGTAAAATGACAGGAACATGGGTTTACTCAATAGGGACGGAATTAATAACCAAAAACTTTAATCCTAATGATTTGGGTTATATGACAGAGTTTAATCAAATTTCAAATACAGCCTCTGTAGGTTTTAGAAAGTTTTCGCAGTTTTGGAAGTTCAACGAAACATCTAATTCACTTAGTGTTTCATATAGAACTCTTTTTGAAAATGCAGATTTTACAAAATTTGAGGTTTCACTTTCGAATTATGCCACTACTCGCAAACATATTTCATTGTGGAACGAAATTGAATGGCAACCAGTTTCATCAAATGATTATTACGAGCCACGCACAGCCGGAAGGTTCTATAACAGACCAGCAATGTCCTCAGAATATTTCTTTATGTCAACAGATTACAGAAAAAAACTAGCATTTGATGTTAGATTGGGAATTTATGGAGATAATGAAGCAAGAAAAGGAATATGGGGGAATTTAAGTCCTCTGACGAGATTTGGAAAAAAGATTTCGTTTAGATATGCATTTGGCTGGGATTACGATTTAAATGGAGCTGGATATTATTCGAGAAGTACCGACCAAATTATTTTTGGAAGAAGAGATGTTATTACTTTTACAAATAGTATTAATGTATCTTATGTTTTTAATAATAAATTATCGGCAACATTAAAGGCAAGGCACTATATTTCTTCTGTAAATTATTTTGAATATTACGATTTGGAAGAAAATGGAACACTTACTCAGCGACCAGATTATAACTTTGATGGCGACTATAACTTTAATATTTTCAATGTTGATTTATTAGTTTCGTGGAATTTTCTGCCTGGAAGCTATTTAACAATAATGTGGAAAAATCAGATATTTACTACTGGCAATATTCCAGAAGCCGAACTTATGCCAAATTATTTTGATAATTTTAAAAGCATTTGGCTTGAACCACAGGCAAACAATCTCTCTTTAAAACTTATCTATTATTTAGATTATGGTAGTTTGAGAGGAAGGTAGGGGTCGGTGACTTCGGCTTTCGTCGCAAAGAATCAAATTATTTTATTAAATTTGTAAAAACAAGCTATTCGTATGTGGTCGGAATTAGAGAAAAATAGAACTAAATATTTGAAGTTGAATCTTCAAAATGCTCTTGATTATGAGAAATTCTTTATGATTTCTATTATCTATCATTCCACCAAAATTGAAGGGTGTTCTCTCACAGAAACAGACACAAAAGTATTGCTAGACAAGGATATTACAGCTAAAGGAAAGCCTTTAAAAGACCATTTAATGATTAAAGATCATTATAACGCTTTTCTATTTTTAAAAGATCAAGCACAACAAAAAAGAGAATTATCTATTGAGTTAATAAAGGAAACATGCGCAATCCTGATGAGAAATACAGGCGATGTGATAAATTCAATTGGTGGAAATTTCGACACGTCCAAAGGGGAATTAAGACTTGCACAAGTATATGTTGATAGAAAATATTTTCCAGATTATAAAAAGGTTCCAGAATTACTTAACAAACTAATTGAAAATGTAAACAATACACTTGGTACCTTAAAAACAGAAGAAGAAATTCTAAAACTTTCTGCCGATATACATTATAATTTAGTAAACATTCATCCCTTTGGCGATGGAAATGGTAGATTGTCAAGGCTTTTTATGAATTATATTTTAATGTTGCACAATCAGGCTTATGTTAAAATATTTACAGAAGATCGTGCCGAATATATTGATGCTTTAAACGATACAGAAGAAAAGGAGGACTTGTCCATATTTCGAGATTTCATTTGTAAACAACAGAATAAGTTTTTTAAACTTGAGATTGAAAAATATTCCCAAAAAGGAGAAGGATTTAAATTGCTATTTTAAAAAAAAATACCGGTCAAGCCGGTATTTTCAATTTCAAGAATTTTCTCTTACTTTCTGTTCATTTTTGCATCCATGCTAAGTGTAGCATGAGGAACTGCCATTAATCTTTCTTTAGGAATCAATTTTCCGGTTTCACGGCAAACGCCATAAGTACCGGTTTCGATTCTTGCCAATGCTGCTTGCAAATGCTGTATGAACTTTTGCTGGCGTTGGGCAATTTTTCCTATTTCTTCTTTTGATAGCACTGTTGCACCTTCTTCCAACACTTTAAATGTTGGTGATGTGTCCATAATGTCGTTTGTGCCTTCATGACTTAACATACTTTTATAAAGATCATAATCCTTATTCGCTTTATCGAGTTTTTTTAGTATAATTTCCTTAAATTCTTGAAGCTCCTCTAAGCTGTATCTTACTTTTTCTTCTTCTGTGCTCATAATCCAATTTTTAAATTATTTCACTTTTTCTACACTCATTCGTGTTTCAAAATTATTCACTTCTACGCTAACATAATTATTTTGTTCTGTTTTTTTGATAATTTTTATAGAATTACCTAATGTTTGTGAACATATATAGTCCTGATAGTTGGTAATAGCTGCGTCTATCTCTGGGTGCGACTCAATAATTATATTGATTTTATCTGTAACATCAAACCCATTTTCCTTACGCATGTTCTGAATACGGTTTACAAATTCGCGTGCAATACCTTCTTCTACTAATTCTGGAGTTATATTTATATCCAAAGCGACAGTTATTTTGCCTTCATTTGCAACCAACCATCCAGGAATATCTTCAGAAACGATTTCAACATCTTCGGTACCAATCGAAACCTTCTCGCCTTCAACATTTAAAACATAAACACCTTCACGCTCGAGTAATGCGATATCTTTTTGTCCCATTGCCATAATTGCAGCAGAAACTTGTTTCATTATCTTACCATATTTTGGTCCTAGAACTTTAAAATTAGCCTTTATCCTTTTAACCAAAACGTCAGAACTATCAGATAGGAATACTATTTCTTTAATATTAGTTTCGGTCATGATAATAAGTTTAACCTTTTCAATCTGCTCAACAAAATCATCATTCACAATTGGCATCATTATTTTTTGCAAAGGCTGTCTTACTTTTAGGCTAACCTTACGGCGCAAGCTTAAAATCATAGACGAAATAGACTGAGCCATTTCCATTCTCTCTTCAAGAGCTTTATCTATTAAATTCTCATCTGCTTTTGGAAAATATGAAAGATGTACCGATTCAAAATCTTCTTTTCCCGTAACTGCAATCAAGTCGCGATATAGTTTGTCCATATAAAACGGAGCTATTGGTGAAGCAAGCTTTGAAACCGTTAATAAGCAAGTATAAAGCGTTTGATAAGCAGAAATCTTATCTTCATCATATTCGCCACCCCAGTAGCGTTTGCGACCCAAGCGAACATACCAGTTGCTAAGATGATCATTAACAAATTCTTGTATTAAGCGACCAGCTCTAGTGTTTTCGTAAGTCTCGTAGCAATTCTGAACATCTTTTATTAAAGAATTTAGCAAACTCAAAACCCACTTGTCGAGTTCTGGACGTTTTTCAAAATCAACATCTTTTTCGGCATAATGAAAACTATCAATATTTGCGTATAGAGCAAAGAAATTGTATGTATTGTATAGGGTTCCAAAGAATTTACGTCTTACCTCATCAACTCCTGAAACATCAAATTTAAGATTATCCCAAGCCTGCGAATTGGTAATCATATACCAGCGTAAAGTATCGGCTCCGTATTCAGCCATCGCCCCAAACGGATCAACAGCATTACCCAGACGTTTCGACATTTTATTTCCGTCTTTATCTAGAACTAATCCGTTTGAAATAATATTTTTAAATGAAACGGAATCCATTATCATTGTCGAAATAGCATGAAGTGTAAAAAACCAACCTCTAGTTTGATCAACACCTTCGGCAATAAAGTCGGCAGGGAAAAGCTTGTCGAAATTCTCAGCGTTTTCGAAAGGCCAATGCCATTGAGCATACGGCATAGCACCCGAATCGAACCAAACATCAATAAGATCAGGTTCACGGAACATTTTACGGCCATCGCTAGCAACAAGAACTATTTCGTCAACATCTGGACGATGCAAATCGATAATATCATAATTTGCTTTGCTATAATCTCCAGGAACAAAGCCTTTCCAGAATTCGGCTGTCATATAGCCTTTTTCAACGGATTTATTGATTTCTTTTATTAGATCTGCCACCGAACCTAAGCAAATTCTTTCGCTGCCATCCTCGGTACTCCAGATTGGTAAAGGTGTTCCCCAATATCTTGAGCGGCTAAGATTCCAGTCAACAAGATTTTCGAGCCATTTACCAAAACGACCTTCTCCCGTACTTGCTGGTTTCCAGTTTATGGTTTTATTAAGTTCAATAAGTCTGTCTTTTACAGCAGTAGTTTTAATAAACCACGAGTCGAGTGGATAGTATAAAATTGGTTTATCTGTTCTCCAGCAATGAGGATAATTGTGTACATGTTTCTCTACACGAAAGGCTTTATCCTGTTGTTTTAACATTATTGAAATATCAATATCTGTCGAACCCTCTTTGCCCTCAACTTCTGAATCGTATTCGTTTTTTACAAATTTGCCAGCATATTCAGAATATGTTTCTTGATTGACATAGTTTTTTACAAAATCTGGATTAAGGTCTTCGATTCGATAGAATTTTCCCTGTTTGTCAACCATCGGACAAAGATTTCCATCTTTATCATCGAGTAAAAGAGCAGGAATTCCAGCAGCTTTTGCAACTCTGGCATCGTCAGCGCCAAAAGTAGGTGCTATATGTACTATTCCGGTTCCGTCTTCGGTTGTAACATAATCACCAAGAATAACCTTAAACGCAGGAGTTTTTGGCTGAATCCAGTTTATAAGTTGCTCATAGTCAGTGCCTGCAAGTTCTTTTCCTGCAATTTCGCCAATTATTTGCCAAGGTATATTTTTATCTCCTGTTTTATATTCGCTAAAATCCGCATTTTCGTTTTCTGCTTTAAAATATGCAGGTATCCTGTCCTTACATAAGATTACTGTTGCCGGATTTCCAGAATATGGATTAAAAGTTTTTACTTTAACGTATCTAATCTCAGGTCCAACAGCCAAAGCAGTATTTGATGGCAATGTCCAAGGAGTGGTAGTCCAAGCCATAATGTAAAGTGGCGAATCTGTTCCCTCAAAAAATCTCTCAGAGAATTGATTGCGAATTACTTTAAATAATGAAACCGCAGTAGTGTCTTTTACATCTTTGTAGCATCCAGGCTGATTAAGTTCGTGAGTGCTTAATCCGGTTCCCGCAGCTGGTGAATATGGCTGAATTGTGTAGCCTTTGTAAATCAATCCTTTGTCGAAAAGCGTTTTTAATAAATGCCAAACAGTTTCTATGTAACGGTTATCGTAAGTAATATACGGATCATCCATATCAACCCAATATCCCATTTGCTGAGTAAGATTTTCCCACAAATCGGTATATTTCATTACTTCGGTGCGACAAGTATTATTGTATTCCTTAATTGAAATCTTTTTGCCGATGTCTTCTTTTGTAATTCCCAGTGTTTTTTCAACACCAAGTTCAACAGGAAGTCCATGAGTGTCCCATCCAGCTTTACGATCTACTTTAAAACCTGTAAGAGTTTTATAGCGACAAACAACATCTTTAATTGTGCGGGCCATTACGTGATGAATACCCGGAGTTCCGTTTGCAGATGGTGGTCCTTCGAAAAATACAAAAGGTTTATTGTCTTTTCTAGTTTCAATACTTTTTGCAAAAGTCTGTTCTTTTTCCCACAATTTTTCAACCTCGGTGTTTATCGCCGCAAGATCAAGTTGCTTATATTCAGCAAATTTACTGTTCATTACTATAACTTTTAAAATAACGCGCAAATATATATGTATGTAGCAAACTTTCCAAATTTAGATTTGGTTTGGGGCGAAATGATAGCGCTTATATTTTTTTTGTGGTTTATTGTTTGGTTATTTGCCAAAAAAACCGAAAACAATTTGAAATTCAATCTGTTTTACAAATGTTAATATTAACAGTTAAATCTAAAAATAAAAAAAAATGAGTGTACTTGTAGGGAAAAAAGCACCAGTATTTAAAGCTACTGCTGTTGTAAACGGTGGAGAGATTATAGAAAACTTTTCACTGGCTCAGTATATTGGAAAAAAAGAAGTAATATTTTATTTCTATCCAGCTGATTTTACATTTGTTTGTCCAACAGAGATTATTGCTTTTCAAAGAAAAATAGAAGAATTTGAAAAAAGAAATGTAGCGGTTGTTGGATGTTCTGTTGATTCGGGCTTTTCGCACTGGAAATGGTTACAAACAGAACCTAAAGAAGGTGGAATTAAAGGTGTGAAATATCCACTTGTTGCAGATAATGCGATGACAATATCTGAAAACTATGGCGTTCTTGCCGGTGAATATGATATTGACGAAGAAGGAAATTCTATTTTTGTAGGTACCCCAATGGCATACAGAGGTTTGTTTTTAATTGACAAAGCAGGAGTTGTACGTCATCAGGTTGTAAACGATATGCCACTTGGAAGAAGTATTGAAGAAGCTTTGAGAATAATTGATGCTCTGCAATTCTTTGAAGAAAACGGCGAAGTTTGTCCTGCTGATTGGCATAAAGGAGACAATGCAATGAAACCTACTCAAGAAGGAGTAGCTGATTATTTAGGAAAGTAAAACTTATAACAGACATAACAATCGAAGTGGAGATTTTGCAGTATCAGAATTTATCCAATAAGCATGTCCTTTTAAGCTTTGAGGTAAGTTTTGGAGATTGCTTCGCCTCTAAAGAGGCTCGCAATGACCTCTCGGGTTAAGTACCGTGAGGCCATTGCGAGCAGCTCTGCTGCGAAGCAATCTCCAAAACTTAGCTGTATTAAAAACAGCAACCATTACAATTTAAAACTAAATGTTTTTGCCTTGTGTGCTAATTGAACACATTAACTTTCTGAAAAAAAGTACTATCTTAGCGTTTAATATTATAGAAAATTAAACAAAAGACTTATTTCTTAATTTGTTTTTTTACTAATAAATAATAATTTGAACAAACACTAATGATAAAACTATGAAAGCTATCTTTATTTCGGCATTAGCAATATTGGGAATTTTAATTTTTATTTCTTGTGAAGTAAATACTTTAGAAACTGGTGGTAAAAAACTTGCCGACATTGAATTAAAATTAGAAAAAGCATGGGGGACACCAGAAACCGATGATTTTGCTGGTGGAGTAATTGACAATTTTGGAAATATGTACTTTGTTAGTTCTTCAAGTGGCTTAACTTATACCAATAAAATTAATCTCACTAAAGTTTCACTTGAAAACGATAGTTTGTTGTGGTCAAAAACAATAAGTTCGCAATATAACAACTTCTTCCCTTCTCCATCCGAAAACAGCACATCAAACGGTGGTGGCGGCAGCCGTTGTTTAGCAATTGATCCAGATGGAAATATTTATATTGCCGGAACCTGTACACAAGGCTACAATCAGGTTTTTGTTATAAAAGTAAATCCTTATGGAAATATTATGTGGCAAAGGAATTGGGATGCTGACGACTCGGGTCTAGCACGTGGAAGCGCAAGAGCTTATGCAGTTGACGTAAATAATTTTCGCGTTTACATAACAGGCTCTACAGGTGGAGGAGTGTCGAATGAAGAATCAATGGTATTTCTTTTAATGCTCGACATTAGCAGTGGCGAAATCCTCGAAAACACAACTTTGGGCTTAGATCCTTCGGAGACATACAACGATCGTGGTTATGCAGTAAAAGCGACAGACGATGGTTATGTTTATGTTGGTGGATGGGAAGGCCAAAATAACTCCGGACTTTTACTTAGATTTTCGGCAAATGGTGACAATTTTGATTGGTGTAAGAAAATAAATCTGGGAATTGGACAACGAATTACAGATATTGATGTAGATGCAAACGATGATTTATACTTAGCTTGCGATTTTAGAGGAGTATCAACATATATGGGCATTTTAAAACTTAGTAAAGAAGGTGGTTTTATTTGGGGCAAAAAATATCAAGGAAGGCCAAACGATATAAATAATATTTCGTGCCTAAGGATAATCAACTCCGAATTATATGTGGGCGGAAGAGGAAGTTTTGAAAAATATGATCTTTCTCTGTATGGAGATGGCTGCTTATTAAAAATGGATCTCTCGGGAAACCTAATTTCTCAATATAATTATTTTACTGGCGACCAAGATGGCGAAAATTGTGGAGAAAGAATTGAGTCAATAAACTACTACAATGGAAAAATAATACTTGCAGGAGAATCGTGGCCAGAATACAGCCATATAGCTGGTCACTGGTATATACCGGAAGGAATTATGAGCGATTTTACTCCACAGATAACAAATATTACGCAAATAAACAGAATAAGCGGAACCGGATATTACAACGCTGACATTTATAATGCTACTGAAAACGATTATGGTTTGTTTAATCTTTCGGATGGCAATAAAGGCTCATCCGACATAGTAATTTTTTCCTTAAGCGAAACTCAGAATTAATCGTTTTGGATAATAATTTTACCAGATTCTTTTCCCATTTCGGTTTGAACTATAATTACATAAGTTCCGCTTTTAATATGAGAAACATTTACAGGTTCTCCAGCCTTAACTTTAGTTTTAAGAACTAGTTGACCGATACCATTGTATAAGCTAACTTTTGAATCAACATCAAGGTCAGTATAGAATAAATCTTTACATGGATTTGGGTAAATTATTAATTGGTCTTTGGCAAGCAATGGTGGTTCTTCTTGAGAAAGAGAAATAATATAATTTTTGGTGATGTCGAGCCCAGAAAATTGGGTGCCAGAAATATGTGCCAAATTAACCCTATTTGTTCCATCTGCATTTGCACTTACAATTAGTCCGTTTTCTCTTTCAACCCAATACATCTTTTGTGTTTCAAAATTAATTGCTATCACGCCAATCACACCAGACCCATCAATAATCTGCATATAATTTTCTCCGTTATAATTAATTCTTTGAATAGCATCATTACTTCGATTATCAAAATAAATATGCTGTTGTTTTGGGTCGAGGTAAATATCAAAAAGGGCATAACTAGATTGATAAATCAAAGTTTGTCCCGTACCATCAATATTAGCTCTTGAAATTGTTTTATTGGTATTATCTGCCCAAAAAATCAAGTCACTTGTGGTGTCAACAGCAATACCTAAAACCATACCAGTTCCTTCAATAATAACCTGAACATTGGAACCATCTAGATTGCATGATTTAATATTATATTCATAATCTTCTGTAAAATAAATCTTTCCGTTCTTTTCGTCAATTTCAATTAAATCTATCTGGTTAGTAGTTGTGAGAACGTCTGTTACGCTACTGCCATCAAAATTGGCTGATCTGATTCTACTTGCAGACCCTGCAGCCCAGTATATCTTATGATTAATGTTATCACACCTCAATCTTCTAATGTGCGATTGATTTGTAATAATTACTTCCGGATTATTACCATTAATATCCGCACTATAAATGTAGCCATTAACATATTCGCCCCAAAATATTTTATCTTGTGAAAAACCAATTAGAGGAATTAACAAAAAAAACATCAATTTAATACTGATAGAAAGTCTCAAGGCAATAGTTTTTATCTGTAAAACAAATGTGAAAATATTATATGATATAAAGATAATACAATAATCAAAATGTTTAAAACATTTTGAGCTTTTTTTTCAATTTTTTTTAAGTATCTTAATTAAAATATTTTTAATCTTCCACTTTAGCTTTTTAAATCTTAAAAAATTAAGGAATCTAAATTTTTCATTTTTTCTTAAGTAGGCGATTATTTCTAGATATTCATTTATCCTACCAACTTTTGGCTCATTAATATTCTCAATGGCAAAAAGAGACCTTACTTGCTCATCTGCTTGCAAACACGAGAATCCATTATTAGTAAATAGTGCGGAAAGAGAATTTTTAGTAAAGTGAAAAGTGTGAGCATTTTGCAAATATTTAAGAAAATTCATTTCGTATGTGCTATGAATAAATTTCAAGCCTGGCACTTCGATATAAACTAATCCATTATCTGCTAATTTTTCCTTTATAAAACCCAGTTCTCTATTTAGATCAAGAATATGCTCCAATACATGAGAGTAAATAATAATATCTGCTTTAAAATCATTTGGCAGGTCATTTATAACTCCCTTTTTCAAATTAAGTCCAAATTTATCTTTGCCATATGTTAGATATTCATCTCCTAAATCCAATCCAAAAACTTCGTGACCAGCAGCTCTGAAAACTTCTAGAATTCCACCTGCTCCACAACCGACTTCTAAAACTTTAATTTTTCGACTGTTAAGATTTATTTTTGATCCAATGTATCTATATATTTTTTCTCCTCGAAATTTCTGATCATTAAAAAAAACATCTCCCGGCTTTTCGGTACCAACATAAAGTCTTCTATATTCAGAATCGTAAAATTTAGCATAAGAGTCTTCTGTCATTCTTGGAGATGTGTATGCAAAACCACAATCTTTACAAATTAAAGTATTACAATCAAGTCCATATCTGTCTTTTTCAGAGAGCACTTCAGCATTATGGCTCCCACAAATAACACAATTGATTGATTCAAAAGAATAAATCTTGCCCTCAATTTTCTCTTCTACTTCTTTTTTAGCAGCAGACTGGACAGCATTAAGTTTTAATTCTGCAATCCCATCATTTTTAAATCTTTTACTAAGCACGTTACAAGTTTTTACAAATTTAAATAAAAAACCTCCTATCTCAAAACAAAAGGAGGTTTAATTAATATGAATAGCTATATAAAGAGTTCGCTTATTACAAAATCATAATGATGCCTGAAAAATCAAGCATCATTAATAAGTTAATACAAATTCTGATTTAGATTATAAAATATAAGTCAGAAGATAAAAGAAATACTAGTAATCTCTTCTGCTGTTGTAGTCTTTTTTGCCATAGCTGCTTCCGCCACCGCTTCCGCTGCCACCATTGCTGCTTCTTCTTTGGCCACCACCAGAGTTTCCACCGAAGCTTCTTCCTCCGCCACCTGGTTTTCTCTCAGTTCTTTCCTGAGCTTCGTTAACTACGATTGTGCGACCTTCGAGTTCAGCACCGTTTAATTCTTCAATTGCTTTTTTAGCTGCGTCTTCATCAGACATTTCAACAAAACCGAAACCTTTGCTTCTGCCTGTCATTTTGTCTGTAATAATTCTTGCTGAGCTAACTTCTCCGTACTCTTCGAAGAATCCTTGTAAATCGCTATCCTTTACTGAGTAAGGTAAGCTTCCGATAAAAATGTTCATCCTAAAATTTAGTTAATAATTACGCTGCAAATGTAAGCTAATTTTTAATTTAAATATCTGTGTCCCAAAATAATGATTGTTTTTATGCCGTATTTAGCTAAATTACACTTTTGATAATACCAAGTGCCTTTTTAAAATGTCAAAAATAAATATGATTAGGTGAATATATACTAATAAATACTCATTGGATCCCAAAAATAAGCTCTGAAGTTAACAATTTTATCTTTGCAAACCTCTATTCCTTCTGCTTTTAGCAATTCCTGCATTGTATCCTTGCTGCCAAAATGAGCTTTTCCGGTAAGCATTCCATTACGATTTACAACCCTATGAGCGGGAACATACGGGATAATTGTGTGAGAGCCGTTCATTGCCCAACCCACCATTCGCGATGCTTGCGGTGAGCCAATACTTCTTGCAATTGCTCCATAAGACGTTACTTTGCCAAATGGAATTTGCCTAACCACATCATAAACCTTATCAAAAAAGCTTTCGTCAGTGTTAATCTTCATCGATAAAAGGAGGTTCTACAATTATAAGACTTTGAGGTAAAACAAATCGAAGATATTTAATAGTTTTATTCTCTTTATTCCATAATTTCTCGTAATGAGTTTTTATTGACAAGATATCTGAATAATATTCCGAATTATAAAGATCGTCAGTATCAACAAGCAATTCTAAATTATTTAATTCAATAACAGATTTGGTGTATTTATATAAGGTATCGTCATCGGTTTTAAGATTTACAATTCCATTATTTTTCAAAAACTTTTGATACCTACTTAGAAATGCCGCAGAAGTAAGTCTCTTTGGAACTCTTTTTCGCGGTCCGAGTTGTGGGTCGGGGAATGTAATCCATATTTCTGACACTTCGTTTTCGGCAAAACAGTATGGTGTAAACTCAATAAAAGTTCGTATAAATCCAATGTTTTTCAGTTCTGAATCACGAGCATCACTTGCCCCAGTCCACATGCGATTGCCCTTAATATCCATTCCGATATAATTATTCTCCGGAAATTTTTTTGCAAGAGAAACAGCATATTCACCTTTACCGCATCCTAATTCGACAACTATCGGATTGCTATTTTTAAAATATTCTTTATTCCAGTTTGCTTTTAATTCAAAATCTTCTGGATTAGTAAAAATAAATACGGGCTCAAAAAGATTATCAAAAGTCTTTATTTGAGCAAACTTCAGTAATTTTTTCTTCTTCGACATTATCCTTTTATTTTGCTTCGGCTTTTTCTACTCTTAATCCAATATCCATAACACCTGGTAACGCATCAACTCTCATTCCTTGTTGATATTCTACAATGTATTTTCCTTTTGCAGGAAATCTAATGCTTAATTTCCATGGAACCTGAATATCCCAAATGTCGCCAAGTCCTTCACCCAACCATTTCCCAGAATTATCGGCTAAAACACATTCTACAGTATCAACATTGGTGTGGCCATTAGGCGCTGAAGATTTTATAAATAGCCAAAGATTATTGTACGGGTAACCTGTTGCATGACGCACATTGATGTACACATTATGCAAAGATGCAGTGTCGTCAATCTCAAATTCGAATTTTACAACGTTTTTGTTTTGCCACAGATTATTTTCAATCTCCACATATTCTTCATACACTTTACTTCTATCGCATGAAACTAAAACTACAGCAATTACTAAAATTGCAAAAATCAATTTATAATTTTTCATTGTTCGGTTTTTTGTTCAGGTTTAAACTCATACTCGGGTTCGGGTTTGGACTCTCGTTTGTATCCTGGTTTTGGTTTGAGTTTGGGTTATTAAGATTTTTATTCTTATTCTTATTTTTCTTCTTCTTGTTTTTAGAAACAGGAGCAACTTGGTCAAACCTTGTAAGACTATCAGAATTTAGTTCTTCTTTAAAAGAAATATTTGCGCGACCGCCAGTTTTTTCGCTTTCGAACACATTATCAGGAAAAACGCCTTTTTTGTTGAGATCCATTATTTCTTTTACCTTATCCACATGTAAGGCTCTAATCATAGGAATATCGTTTATTCTGATTTCGTAATACATAACGCTCTTAAAGATGTCATTTTTAATATGATAAGCGTCACCCTGTTTTGTTTTAAGCGGTACAATATTTTCTGGGAACATTCTTCTAGCATCTAAATAAATGCTTAACTCATAATTGAGACAACATTTAAGTTTGCTACACTGCCCTGCAAGCTTTTGCGGATTTAAAGACAATTCTTGCAAACGAGCCGAATTGGTAGAAACAGACACAAAGTCGGCCATCCAAGTTGTGCAACACAACTCCCTTCCACAAGGGCCAATACCGCCAATTCTTCCAGCTTCCTGTCTTGCACCAATCTGTTTCATTTCGATACGGATACGAAACTCCTCAGCCATTTTCTTTATAAGCTCACGAAAATCGACCCTTTCTTCTGCGATATAGTAAAAAATTGCCTTTGTTTTATCTCCCTGAAACTCAACATCGCCAATTTTCATTGTAAGCTTAAGCATACGAGCAATTTCTCTGGTTCTGAGCATAACAGGAACTTCCATCGCAATAGCTTCTTGCCATTTTTGCAAATCTGTTGGTCTAGCTTTGCGATATACTTTTTTTATCTCAGCATCTTTAGCTATTTTATATCTCTGCATTTGGTACTGAGCCATTTTGCCCACTGCCGAAACGATTCCAATATCGTGCCCTGGTGAAGACTCCACAGCGACAACATCACCAACTTGCAACTGCAAATCAGAGGCATTCTCGTAAATTCCTTTTCTAGTATTTTTAAACCTTATTTCGACGTATTTTTTTTGACCCAATGGATCATTAATATCGCCAAGCCAATCGTAAACATTAAGTTTATTACAGCAATGTTTTATATTTATATTACTATTGTTTTCGTCAACACAAGACGGCACACAACCTCTTTCAAACTCTCTATCAGTCATTTTTTTTATTGTTTTCTAATAACTTTCATAATTTGAAATGCCGAATCGGTAAAAACAATTTTTGAATTACCGTTTCTTTCAATATGAAAATGAGCCTGATTAAAGATATCAGCCAAATCATCAACATTTGCAGCATTTACAAATTTGGCAAAATTAGAAGCAAAATCTTCTTCCTCTTTTGTCATATAAGTTATTTTATTTTGTTTATAATTAAAAACAAAGTTCTCTCTAATTAGCACAGAACAATAATGTAAAAAACTCTTCTGCTTTTCTCTTCCAGTTTTGGACATTTGATCAGCCCACTTTATAGCTTCGTCAATTTTTCTCCCATAAGCAAGCCTCATCAGAGTTATAAACTGAGATAAATTAAATTTATTTTCTTCGCTGGCCGAAATTTGCTCTTTTGCCTCGAGAAAACTCCCATTGCTTATTGTAACAATGTCGATTGCTCTCTGTTCGCCAATCTCATATTTATCAATCAAAGCCTGTTTTAAGATTTCATCTTCAATTCCCAATATCTTTACAGGTTGAGTACGAGATAAAATGGTAGGCAAAACCTCTTCGCGCTTATCGCTAACCAAAATAAACACGGTAAATTGAGGCGGTTCTTCGAGAATCTTAAGCAGTTTATTAGCACAAGAATTATTCATTTTCTCGGGCAGCCAAATAATCATAATTTTAAAATCAGACTCAAAAGTTTTAAGATTAAGTTTTTTGATTATTTCCGCCGATTCGTCAGAATAAATACTTCCCTGCTTATTTTCACTTTCCAACTTCTGCATCCACTCATTATAGGAAAAATACGAATCTTCAAGAACCATTTCGCGCCATTGAGCAATGTATGTATCACTAATCGATTTTTTTCCACTTGTCGAAACAACAGGAAACACAAAATGAAGGTCGGGATGAATTAATTTTTCGTATTTTTTACAAGATGGACACTCTCCACAACTATCGGTTTCGGTTTTATTTTCGCACGATAAAAACTGAGCAAACGCCAATGCCAACGCAAGCTTACCAGTACCTGGAATACCATAAAATAAATAAGAATGGCTAAGGCGGTTATTATAATAACTCTGTCTTAACTTTTCCTTTATTTCTATTTGCCCAGTTACTTTTTCAAATTTCATAACGCAAAATTTACACCGTTGCAAATTTAGTAAAACTCCTCATATTTTATATGTATTTTTTTATTACAAAATAAAAAGTGATAATGTGATAAAAAACATATGGTATTTTAATGGCTTATAGTATATAAATACTATGTTTGTTTGACAGATTTAAAATTGATGAAAATTAATATAAATTACTGACTATGAACACCTTAGACAATTTCAGTTTCAATGGAAAAAGAGTTTTACTACGAGTAGATTTCAATATTCCGATAACAAGTGACTCAAATTCGTTAGACGACACCAGAATTAAAATGGCTTTGCCCACAATTCATAAAATTTTATCCGAAAAAGGATCAATTATTTTAATTACACATTGGGGACGTCCAAAAGGTGAATATGTAGAATCTCGCTCACTAAAGCATATATTGCCATTAATTGAAAAAACAATAGGTAAATCGATAATATTTTGCGAAAATCCATTGTCAGACGAAACAGCAAAGATTGCGGAGACTCTTAAGCCTGGGCAGATAATGTTGCTCGAAAATATCCGTTTCTTTAAAGAAGAAATAGAAGCTGACGAAAAATTTGCGCAGAAACTTGCTTCTTTAGGCGATTGTTATGTAAACGATGCCTTTGGAACCGCCCACAGAAATCATGCTTCTACGGTTACCATTGCAAAATCATTTCCTTACGATAAAATGTTTGGTTATGTGGTAGAAGGTGAAATGAAAAAACTTGACAAACTTGTTAAAAGCGCAGAAGCTCCATTTACTTTAATGATTGGTGGCAATAAAGTAACCACCAAAATAGGAATAGTTGAAGCATTATTGCCAAAAATCGACAATTTACTAATAGGAGGAGGAATCGCGTTTACTTTTGCAAAAGCAATGGGCTATCCGGTTGGGAATTCGCTTGTTGAAGAAAGTTGCATTGATGTTGCTAAAAGGATTCTTAAAAATGCAGAAAGTTTTAATGTAAAAATACACTTACCTGTTGATTGTATTATTGCAGATCGGGATGGAAACGATGCAAATATAGAACATTGTGAATTTACAGAAATTCCCGATGGGTGGAGGGCTCTTGATATCGGAATTAAAACTGTTGATATTTTTGCAGAGGTTATTGAGGAATCTAAAACTTTGTTGTGGGATGGCCCATTGGGTGTTTACGAATTGCCGCACTTCTCCTACGGGACATTAAAACTTGCGTTATCAGTTGCTCGTTCAACCGACAGAGGCTTATATTCAGTTGTAGGTGGTGGCGATACAATTGCGGCGCTCAACAAATACAGTCTTGCACATAAAATTTCATACATAAGTTCTGCAGGAGGAGCACTTTTAGAGTATATCGAAAAAAGAAATCTGCCAGCAATTAAAGCCATTAAACAATCATTTAGTGTTGACGATTACAATTTCTATGGCAAACGTGCTCTAATACGAGTTGACTTTAATGTTCCATTAGATAAAGATTTTAACATTGTTGATCATACTAGAATAATCACAGCTATTCCAACATGCAGAAAGATAATGGCAGATGGTGGATCAATTATTCTCATGACTCATCTTGGCCGTCCTAAAGGTGGATACGAAGAAAAGTATTCCGTCAAGCACATAGTTCCATATTTATCAAAAGCACTAGAAACGACAGTAAAATTCGCCCCAGATTGTATTGGAGAAGAAGCCCAGCAAATGGCAAAAGACCTAAAACCACGAGAAGTTATGATTCTTGAAAATCTCAGGTTTAACCCACTGGAAGAACAAAACGACGAGGAATTTGCAGGAAAACTTGCTAGTTTGGGAGATGTTTATATAATGAATGCTTTTGGGACAGCACATCGCGCACATGCATCAACATACATGATAGCAAAGTTTTTCCCTGAAGACAAAATGCTCGGATACCTAGTGGAAAGCGAAATAAATAATATTAATAGGGTACTTTATAAGGGCGAAAAGCCATTTACAGCGATAGTGGGCGGGTCTAAAGTTTCGACCAAAATTGATATTATCAGAGCTCTAATGGAAAGAGTTGATAATCTGATTATCGGAGGAGGTATTGCTTTTACTTTTATCAAAGCTATGGGTGGCAATATTGGAGATTCGCTGGTTGAAGAAGACTATGTGCCAGTAGCAAGAGAGATTCTCGAACAAGCAATGAAAACAGATGTTAAACTCTATTTACCAATCGACTGTGTTATTGCTGACAAGTTTGATAATAACGCAAAAATAAAACATTGTAAGATAAACGAAATCCCAAAAGGTTGGAGCGGTCTTGATATTGGAATAAAAACTGCCGAAACATTTGCTAAAGTAATCGAAAAATCAAATACTTTGTTGTGGAACGGTCCTATGGGAGTTTTTGAGATGGATCATTTTTGTAATGGAACTATAAAAATAGCTTTGTCTGTTTCTAGATCTACAGATTTTGGAGCCTTTTCGCTTGTTGGTGGAGGTGATAGTATTGCTGCGTTAAACAAATACGGACTAGCCCATAAAATTAGCTACGTCTCAACTGCTGGTGGAGCTTTACTTGAATACATAGAAGGAAGAGAGTTGCCAAGCCTAAAAGCAATTAGAACTAAGATTTAAAACTCTTAATTTCAGTTTTTTTTAATTAAAGCAGCATAACACCTCTTTTTTGAAAAACAAGAATATTTTCTAATTATAAAATATTCTTGTATCTACATAAAATACTTTTGTCGAAACTCGCCCCAGTACGTATTTGTACGTATTTATACGTATTTGACAAAAAATCATATGTAATTTCACAATAAATCAAACCAAACGCTAACATTATTTCTATTTTTGCTGATATTAATCACAAAATCAGACTATGAGGAAATTTTTACTAATTGTAATCGCTGCCTTGTTTTCAGTTTCTACGTTAATCTCGCAAACTGTTTTACTATCAGGTACAGTTACTGACGATGGGAATAAGGAAACTCTGTATGGAGTAAACATTATTATTAACAACACAAATCAGTTGTTAACACAAAAAAGCCAATTGGGAGCCACTACAGATTTTGATGGAATGTTCAAAACTGCATTATATCCAGGAACATATGATGTTAAATTTGTATATATTGGCTATGAAGAGGTTGTAAAAACTGTTGAATTAATTGTTGGAAGTCCAATTGTAATTGACGTAGCGCTCATTCAAAAAGCTGAGATAATTGATGAAATTGTTGTGAGTGCCGGAAAATTCGAGCAAAAACTTTCGGATGTTACAGTTTCAATGGAAGTAATAAAACCATCGACAATTGAAAACAACAACTCCTTTGTAATGGATCAGGCTCTGAATCAAGTGCCTGGTGTTGACATTAATGACAAACAGCCAAGTATTCGTGCTAGTACAGGTTGGAGTTATGGAGCCGGTAGTCGCGTAATAATCCTGATGGATGATTTACCAATAATGTCTGCTGATGTAGGAGACGTTAAATGGAATTATATTCCTATGGAAAACATATCTCAAGTCGAGGTTGTTAAAGGCGCAAGTTCTGCACTTTTTGGATCTTCTGCTTTAAGTGGAGTAATTAACATCCGTTCAGCTTATCCAACTAGCAAGCCCGTTACAAAAATATCCTATTTTAACGGTGTTTATGGTAATCCGAGAGATGAGAGACAAAAATGGTGGGCAAAAGAATTTTTCTCTGGAAACAACAGCAATTTTAGTATTCCACTAAGAGACCAAGTTTTTTACTGGGTAAGAAGTCCAATGTATGGTGGATTAAGTTTTTCGCATAGTCAACAGTTCGACAACCTCGACTTGTCTATGGGCGGAAATCACTTTATTGAAGAAGGATTTAAAGAAAACCAATATGAGAAAAGAAGCCGTTTTAATATAAATTTAAGGTATCGTAGTAAAAAGTTACCTGGTTTAGCTGTTGGCTTAAACTCTAACTTTATGGCAATTGATATGTGCGATTTCTTTATGTGGAAATCAGACACAACAGCATATCTTGCAAGTACAACATTAGGGGCAAGCGTTCCTACGCAGGGTTTCAGAATGAATATTGACCCATTTGTTTACTATTATAGCCCAGGTGGTGCAAAATTAAGTTTTAGAACAAGGTATTTCAGAACTGAAAACGTAATGCCATCTGACACACAAAAGAATAGTGTTGGAAATACTGCTTATGCTGAGTTCCAATATCAAAAAATGATTGCCGAAAAATGGAATTTAACAGCTGGTTTTGTTGAAACGTACTCAATAGTTGACGCAAATTTATTTGGAGATCATTTTGGGAACAATGTTTCTGTTTACAGCCAACTTGACGCAAAGTTAGGTAGATTAAAACTTTCGCTAGGTTTACGTGGTGAATATTTTGTTCTTGATTCAACTCAAACAGAATCAGTAGTAGATATCAATATTGGAAATAGCAGAATAGAAATTCCATTTAAACCTGTATTCAGAACAGGAGCTAATTACCAAATAACAGAGCATACATTTTTAAGAGCTTCTTTCGGCCAAGGTTACAGATTCCCATCAATTGCAGAAAAATATACTGCTACATCATTAGGAATGGTAAACATTTTACCAAATCCTTATTTGAAACCTGAAAGTGGTTGGAGTGCTGAAGTTGGTGTAAAACAAGCATATAAATTAGGAAAATGGAGAGGATTTGCCGATTTAGCCATCTACAATCAGGATATTAATGACATGATGGAATTCACATTTGGCGTTTTTAATCCAGAGACCTATATGCCTTATCAGTCATCCGATACCGTTGCACCGCAAATAGGATTTCAATCACAAAATTATGGAGATGTAAGAATTTCTGGAATGGACGTATCTGCATCAATGGGTGGAAAAGTTAGAAATTGTATTGTAACAGCAATGATAGGTTACACCTACAACAATCCTATATCAAAAGCAGGACTCGATTCAACGGCATCCAGCACGTCTCCATTATTAAAATACAGAAACAAACACTCCATAAAAGGAGATATTAATTTTGAAACCAAACGAATTACATTTGGTGCTAATATAATATGGAAAAGCTCTATGAAAAACATAGACAGATTGTTCTGTGACGAGAGAGACCCAAGCACTGTTGATCCTTCAACTTACGCATTTTACCAGTTATTTAGTCAAATGATATTACCTGGGTATTGGGATTACAGATTGGAGACAGCCACAAAATCTTATATTAACATAGATTTGCGTTTTGGCTTTAAATTCAGTGAAGAACTAAGAGCCTCTTTTTTGGTAAAAAATGTACTTAACCAAGAATATGTAGGAAGACCCGGAGATATGCATGCTCCACGAAGATATGAACTAATGATTAGTGCAAGTTTTTAATATTTAATAAACAGTAAAATAAACTCTATGAAAAAAATTACATTGATTTTAACAGCAGCTATTTTTGCATTTTCAATGCAGATAAATGCTCAAATTTGTACCCCTCCATGTACACCAGATGTTACATGTGTTGATATTGACAATCCAGGTGAAGTTTGTCCTGTTGTATTACCTCCAGCAACCGTAGGTGTCTTTTATGATGAAACAGTAACCGTTATTCCTCCTGCAGAGTATAATGGATTACCAGTTATTCACTCTATTAAAATTACAAATGTTGCTGGACTACCAGCAGGAATGACATGGTGTAAAAGTCAGGATATTTTTCTTGTAACATCTCCTGCTACAAGATATTGTTGCCAATTATCAGGCACAAGTAGTCAAGTTGGAGAATATCCACTTACTCTAACTATTGTTCCTTACATTAATGTATTTGGAGTTCCTGTTGCACAGGGTGCAATGACAGACGACACATCGCTTACTATAATTGTTTTACCTCCTGCTCCAGTTGCAGGGTTCTCAGCAGAACCAACAAGTATTGAAGCTGG
>JBBQCZ010000034.1:0-28460 GCA_038319215.1 Bacteroidales bacterium
TACTACTTACCACTTACCACTTACCACTTACTACTTACTTTTTACCTCCGTCCGCCGCGGCGGAGGCGGGACCACCTTCCTTTTTACTCCCACTCAATTGTTGCCGGTGGTTTTGAGCTTATATCGTAAACAACTCTATTAACGCCTTTCACTCTGTTAATGATATTATTCGACATTTTTGCCAAAAACTCATAAGGAAGATGAACCCAATCAGCTGTCATTCCGTCTGTTGACTGTACTGCGCGAAGAGCAACCACATTTTCGTAAGTTCTTTCGTCGCCCATTACACCTACAGATTGAACAGGCAACAACATCACGCCTGCTTGCCAAACATCATCATATAATCCCCAATCTTTTAGTCCTTGAATAAAAATATCGTCAACATCCTGTAAAATTCTAACCTTCTCTGGTGTAACATCGCTAAGTATTCTAATTCCCAAACCTGGACCGGGAAATGGATGGCGACCTAATATATTGCTTGATATTTCCAAAGATTTCCCAACACGTCTAACCTCATCCTTAAATAAAAGATTTAATGGCTCCACGATTTTTAGTTTCATAAAATCTGGTAATCCACCAACATTATGATGTGATTTAATTGTAGCCGAAGGTCCTTTTACAGAAACCGATTCAATTACATCTGGATAAATTGTGCCCTGAGCAAGCCAAACAACATTTTCAATTTTATGAGATTCTATGTCAAAAGTTTCGATAAAAACACGACCAATAATTTTTCTTTTTGTTTCTGGATCGGTAACTCCTGCAAGTTGAGAATAAAACTCGTTTTTGGCATCAACACCAATTACATTTAGTCCCATTCCTTTATAAGACTCAAGCACTGATTCAAATTCGTTTTTGCGAAGCAATCCATTATCAACAAAAATACATGTCAGCTGTGAACCAATAGCTTTGTGCAATAAAACTGCAGCAACCGAGCTGTCAACACCACCCGATAAGCCAAGAACTACTTTATCTTTTCCAATTTTTGCCTGAAGTTCTGCAATTGTTGTTTCTATAAACGAATCGGGGGTCCAATCTTGTTTGCAACCACAAATATTAACGATAAAATTCTTCAACAATGTTTTGCCTTCGCTAGAGTGATAAACCTCTGGGTGAAATTGAATTCCCCAAGTTTGTTCTCCCATAATTTGATATGCTGCGACTCGAACCTCCTCAGTAGAAGCAATAATATTATAACTATCGGGAACTCTTACAATTGTGTCACCATGCGACATCCAAACTTGTGAATTACTGGTCATTCCAGCCAACAACACATTATCAGCATTTACAAAACTAAGATTTGCACGCCCATATTCGCGAGTATTCGAAAGTGCAACTTCACCACCGTAAAAATGTGATAGATATTGTGCCCCGTAGCAAACTCCCAATAATGGAAATTTCCCTTTTATCTCACTCAAATCAGGTTTTAAAGCTTTTTCTTCACGAACAGAGAACGGACTTCCGCTTAGAATTACACCTTTAACACTTTCGTCGAGTGCAGGAATTTTATTGTATGGAAATATTTCGCAATAAACATTCAATTCTCTAACTCTTCTTGCAATCAGTTGTGTGTACTGTGAGCCGAAATCGAGGATTAATATTTTTTCAGTCATTTTTGTTAGTTTTTACGGTGTGCAAAGATGGTTAATATTTTTGAAATTGGAAAGAAGAAAATTGGCAGGTATGAAGAATTACCACCTTTACTAAACTTAAGTTTTCTTTTTACTCCATTTTGTCAACTAATTTTTCCTTTTTGATTTTCCGTTTTTTTCTTACTTTTGCTCAATAAAACAGTTTTATGGACATCAACTCAATTAAATACGATTGCAAACATTTTAAAGGAGCTATTCCTTGTGCTCCTAACAAAAGCCATAATGTAGATTGCGAAAATTGCAACTTCTACTCAGCTATTGGAAAAAGAATTTTGATAATCAAACTAGGCGCGATGGGCGATGTTATCAGAACTACTCCGCTAGTTGTAAAATATAAGGAGCTTTATCCTGATTGTCATATAACTTGGCTCACTCTATCGCCCGAAGTTTTACCAAAAGATCAGATTGATTCAATCTATAAATGGAACGAAACATCGCTTTACATTTTACGAAATAAGAAGTTTGATATTGCGATAAATCTTGATAAAGAGGAAGAAGCCTGCATGTTACTAGCAGAAGTGGAATCGACTGAAAAATACGGATTTATTTGGAATAACAATCATATTGATGCAGCAACTCCGGCATCAAATCATAAACTTATTACAGGATATTTCGATAATCATTCGCAGGCAAATACAAAGCATTATATGGATGAGATTTTCGAAATTTGTCATCTCAAATTTAATGATGAGCCATATTTGCTAAATTACAATAAAGTGCTTGCCGAGCAGTGGATTAAGAAGATTAGCAATCTCAGTGGCGGCAAAAAAATAGTTGGACTAAATACTGGCTGCGGCAACAGATGGCTAACCCGTCTTTGGCCAGATGAAATGTGGATTCAATTTATAAAACTGCTTCAAAAAGAAGGTTTTTACCCAGTTGTCTTGGGCGGACCTCAAGAAAATGATAAAAACCTAATGCTTGCTAAAGAAACAGGAGCGTGGTATCCTGGAACTTTTTCTCTCGAAGAATTTTTTGCAATTACTGCAGCTTGTGATATAGTTGTTACACAGGTTTCGATGATGATGCACATTGCAACAGCTTTGCAAAAGAAAATGGTATTAATGAATAACATTTTCAACAAACACGAATTTTATCTTTATAACAGAGGTGTGATTGTTGAACCCGAAACTGGTTGCGAATGTTTTTATGGAAATTCCTGCAAAAGAGGAAGTAAATCCTGTATGCACGATCTAAAACCAGAAACCGTACTCAACGAACTCGTGAAATTAAATAAGATTTAATTTTTAGGTGCAGATTTATAGATTGTACATATAAAACGAGGCGCTGCCTCGTTTTGAAATAAATCAGACTTTCAGCCTGATTTGTAAACTGCAAATTTTTGGTAGTTTTTCAGGCTGAAGGCCTGATTTATTTCAACCTGAAGCGCAGCTTCAGGTTAGTAAAACACATGACAAATGACGTTTTACAAATCAGTGACTTTCAACAAAAAACCAATTATTTCAAACAATAATAATTTTTATTACTAATTTTGGCAAATAAGTAAATTGAATTTTATAATGAAGATTGCCTATTTATCAACATTTTATCCTTTTCGTGGTGGGATTGCTCAGTTCAATGCTTCTGTGATGCGCGAATTCGAAAAAGCAGGACATAATGTTGATGCTTTTACTTTTACTACACAATATCCCAACTTCCTTTTTCCGGGTGAAACCCAATTTGTAAAAGATGGAGATATTGTTGATAAAATAGATGCTAAAAGAATTTTAAATACCGCAAATCCTCTCACTTGGCCCGGTGCTGCCAGCAAAATTAAAAAAACTGAGCCCGATCTCCTAATTATGAAATATTGGATGTCATATTTTGGACCATCGCTAGGTTATGTTGCAGGAAGAATGAGTAAAAATACCAAAGTAATTACGATTCTCGATAATGTTATTCCTCACGAGAAAAAATTCTTCGATGCTCCGTTTACAAAATATTTTTTGAAAAGAAATACTGGTTTTATTGCAATGTCTGAAAAAGTGAAAAACGATTTGCTTTTTTATAAACCAGATGCTAAAGTTATTTTATTGCCACATCCTTTGTATGATCATTTTGGTGATATCGTTGATAAAACCAAAGCCAGACAAAGCCTCGGATTGGATGAAAATAAAAAAACACTCCTGTTTTTTGGCTTTATTCGTGATTATAAAGGTCTCGATTTGTTGATTGAAGCATTTGGAAAACTCGATAAATCATATCAGTTAGTAATTGCTGGTGAAGTTTATGGAAATTTTGATAAATACGATATTCAAATCGCTGCAAATCCAAACAAAGAAAATATTCATAAGCATGTAAAGTACATTTCGGACAATGATGTAAGCCTTTATTTTTCCGCATCAGACGTTTGTATCCTTCCCTATAAAGGCGCCACTCAAAGCGGCATAACTGGAATATCGTATCATTTCGAAACCCCAATGATTGCAACCAATGTTGGAGGATTAGCAGAAATTATTCATCACGAAAAAACGGGAATAATTGTAAAATCTCCCGATATTACATTAATCGCCGATGGAATTTTAGAATTTTTCAAAAAGTCTGAAAACCTAAATTTTAAAGCCAATATTCAAGCATTAAAAGAAGATTTAAGCTGGAAAAATTTTGCTGATAAACTTATAGATTTCGGACAAACCCTCTAATCGGAATTTTCAATCAAATTGATAATCAAAAATGGGAATGTTATATTGATAATATTTTTGGAAAAATTTATTTTTTATTGAGAAAATATCCACATTCCAAAAGTGTATCGTTTTTCTTTTATTTAATTGTCGTTGTTAAATTTTCTATCAAAACATTTGCATCAAACTCCATTTTTGAAAACCCAAACAATTTTTTGCCTAAATCTTTGAGCGAAGCGCCAATATGATACACGTGTTTTTCGTCAATGATTAAAAAACGGTCGTGAGCATTTTTAAAAGTTTTAATTTCAATCGGAGAATATTGTTTGTTGTGCTTTTCGATGTCCGTTTTGAGTGTTGATGTTAAATTTGCAGTGTAAATTTCAACTGTTACACCATTTTTTCTTTTGAGGAATAGATTAAGTACCGATTCGTCAACGTAATTATCGATAAGAATTAGAGATTTTTCAGCCGATTTAATAAGCTCAGATACAAAAATCCAAGCATCGAAAATTTGACCGTGGTAGAATATGCCTTGCGTTGGAATACGATGTGTATTTATTTGTAAGTCTATTTCGTTTATCTTTACTTTTAAAGATTCAACATTATCCTCAATGCGATTCATTCTGTTGTTCATAGCGTATCCTTTTAATAAATACTCTTTCAGAATGCGTGATGCCCAAATGCGAAATTGTGTACCTTGTATAGACTTAACTCGATAGCCTACTGATATAATGACATCTAAGTTGTAATAATCAACTTTACGCCTAACAGTACGATTTCCTTCCTTTTGAACTATCAAGGATTCCTTGACAGTTGCATATTTTTCTAGTTCTCCTTCTTTAAAGCAATTATTAATGTGCAGACTTATATTCTGTTTAGTTTGATTAAATAAACCAGCCATTTGCAACTGTGAAAGCCAAACGGTTTCATCTTCAAGCCTTACCTCAATATGTTCGGCAAGTTCGTTTGGACGGTATAGAATTATTTCATTTTTCATTTTAAAACCTAGACACATTATAATATTCAATCAAAAATAACAAATTTTTGGTAATGTGAAACGAAACAAAAACACATTTTTCCGAAATTATAAAAATTGCGACTGGTTTTATTAATATAATTATTATTTGTAATAATTATGTAAATCAATCCGTCAATTACGGTTTGCAATATGGATTTACCCGACCTAAAAAAAGTGTGTGAATCATGCAATCTTTTCGAATAATTATATAACATGGATGGGGAGATAAAGGCTTTAATTTGTAAATGAAATTTATTAGTAATTAACAACTTAAACAAAAAGAAATGAAAACAAAAATTAGTTTATTTATTTTAGCGATTTGTGTAGTATCAGGAGTTTTTTTGGAATCATGCAAAAAAGAAACAACTGAAACAAATATGGTAATAAGGAAGTGGAATCTAGTTTCTAAGACTGTATTAGGTAGTGATGTTGCAACTGATTGCGAAATGTCAGCAAAATGGGACTTTAAAGCTGATAATACTTATGCTATCACAGATACTTGCGATAATATTAAAACAGGAACTTGGAGTATGGCAGAGGATGGCGAAACTCTAACATTGGATGGTATTACTGCTTATAAGGTAATTGAAAACAGTCTGATTAAGCTTGTAATCGAAATGCAGGTAGCTGATCTCGGATTAGCACGATGGACATTTAACTAGTAGATAATTTTGCAAACATAAGACTTAAATGTTTTAAGTTTTTAGTTTCAACTTATATAAAACGTGGAGAAATCCACGTTTTTTTTGTATTTGTCAAAAATCCATAAAATTCAATATCACGTGAATTTTCAAAAAATAACGTTAATGTCATTATCAAAATTGATTTTTTATTAATAACCATGACCTTCGGGACGGGGTTATGATTTTTTTTTTGTAGTGTTATTGTTGTAATTAGCAGATTTGATTACCACCGCGAGTATGGTTAGATAAAAAACTCACCAACCTGCGCGCGGGATTGAAGGCTCACTTCGACGAAATGTATCATTAACATTTTTATTTTCGAAAGTTTCGTGAGCGTTTGATTCATTTGTTCTGTAAAAACTAAATTTAAATTTTCCCTCCTCTATTAACTGAAAATAATATTTAATTTTTAAAATGTTATCAATCTTTTTTCTAATTTTACATAAACCTTAAAACTAATATCCATGAAGAGATTTAAAACTTCTTTTGTTGCTATGATAAGTATAGCAATTATTTCGTTGTCATTAAATAGTTGTATGATGACCAAAACAAGCGTTGGAGAATACAAACAGCAGACTGGCGAAGAATACACTTATGCTAAAGGCAAACAACTTTGGCTTTTTTGGGGAATTATGCCGTTAGGTAGAACAAGCGTAGCCACACCACCAGATGGCAATTGTGAAGTTGTTACCAAATTAAAATTTGGTGATTTCTTAATTAGTGGTATCACCGTAGGAATTTTGACTTCACAAACTATTAAAGTTAATGCAAAAAAATAGCTTTAAACTCTTACAAATCTTCTCATGCAAAGAACTGAGATTTCAAGATTTTAGCATGAATTACTATCGTCTATAGTATCAAAATAATTGTAGTAGAGATTGGGCTTAGAATCTTTATTGAGACAAAACCCCTTTTCTAATGATTATTTGATAATAAATGTTTAGTATTATATTTGCAAAATACAATATTGAAGCAATGTGTCGATTTTTTACAAAACTTTTAATCGTTTCATTGATAATGAGTGCAAATCATTTTATCATTACTGATTTATTTGCTCAAACCTCACAAAACACTACAATTATGAATCGTAAACCAGCAGTTGCAGGAAAATTTTATTCAGCTAACAAAGAAAGCCTAACAAACGATCTTATTCATTTATTCGCACCAGCTAAAGAAAGAAAAACCGACGCTATTGCTGTGATTTCGCCTCATGCAGGTTATGTTTTTAGTGGTGAAGTTGCTGCGAGTGCAATAAACCAGATTAATCCCGACAAAAGATACAAGAACATCTTTATAATTGCATCAAGTCATACCGCCTACTTCGAGGGAGCATCAATTTACTCAGCAGGGAATTTCGAAACCCCTTTGGGAGAGGTTAAGATAAACATTGATTTATGTAACGAAATTATTATGTCGAATGATATTTTTACAAATGATACCGAACCACATAAAGCCGAACACAGCATCGAAGTCCAATTGCCGCTTTTGCAGTTTCATCTTAAAAATGATTTCCAGATTGTACCAATTATAATAGGATCGGATGGGGCAAAGACAGCAAAAATTATTGCAGATGCATTAAAACCATATTTCAACGAGGAGAATTTATTTGTAATTTCAAGCGATTTTTCACATTATCCCGAATATTCGGATGCGGTAACGGTTGATAAAGAAACCGCTGATGCAATATGCTCAGGAAATCCTGACACATTATTAAATGTAATCGGTAAATACAAAAAAAGCAGTATCCCAAATCTTTCTACTAACTGTTGTGGTTGGTCATCGGTGCTTACACTTATGTACCTTACCTCGGAAAAATGCAATTACAATCAGATTGAATATAAAAACTCTGGCGACTCTCAATATGGCGACCACGACAGAGTAGTTGGTTATTGGGCAATTTCTGTTACAAATAAAGAAGAATCGTCATTTAAACTTAGCGATGAAGAGAAAATTCAGCTTTTGCAATTGGCTAGAAAAACTGTAGAAACTCAGGTGCTAGAAGGTGAAAAGCCAGAGCTAAATGGAATGAATTTTTCGCCTAATTTGACTGAGCAGTGCGGTGCATTTGTTACTCTGCATAAAAATTCAAATTTGCGTGGTTGTATCGGACGTTTCGAGCCGAATATTCCATTATTTCAGGTCGTTGTAGAAATGGCAACTGCTGCGGCAATGAATGATTATCGCTTTTCGCCAGTCTCGGATAATGAATTGGACTCTATTGACATTGAGATTTCGGTTCTCACTCCAATGATAAAAATTGATTCAATTAGCGAAATTGTACTTGGGAAACACGGCATTTACATTAGCAAAAACGGTAGAGGCGGAACTTTTCTGCCTCAGGTAGCTACCGACACTGGCTGGACGCTCGAAGAATTTCTTGGCCATTGTTCGCGCGACAAAGCAGGACTTTCATACACAGGCTGGAAAGATGCAGATATTTATACTTATGAAGCAATTATTTTCTCTGAAAGAGACTTTGGCCTTTATCCTAAAAAAAAAACTAAATACTACGAAAAATTAAATAATGGTAAAGTTGAATGTACTTTGTGTCCACATCAATGTGAACTTAGTAATGGTCAGACTGGAATTTGCAATGCCCGCAAAAATATAAACGGAGAACTGGAGTCGTTAACATACGGTAAACCTGTCGCAATACACATTGATCCAATTGAGAAAAAACCATTGTATCACTTTTTGCCTGGCAGCACTACTTTGTCTTTTGGAACAGCAGGTTGTAATTTTCATTGCAAAAATTGTCAAAATTCGAGTATTTCACAAGCAAGTCCCGATAGTATTGGTTTTAATGCTGCCACTCCAGAACAGATTGTTGCTACTGCGATAAAAAATAATTGCAAATCAATTTCATACACATACACCGAGCCAACAGTTTTTTATGAATTTATGCTCGAAACCGCAAAACTTGCACACGAAAAAGGTTTGAAAAACGTAATGGTTTCTAATGGATATATTAATCCGGAACCACTGAAAGAGCTAATTCCTTATCTTGATGCGGCAAATATTGATCTCAAGTGCTTTAATGATTCTTTGTATCGTAAAATTACTACAGGAAATCTGCAACCGGTCTTAAACACACTAACAACTTTAAAAAACAGCAATGTTTGGTTAGAAATAACAAATTTGATTATTCCGGGCTACACCGACGATTTAAAAATGATTGAAGAAATGTGCGATTGGCTCGTAGCAAATGGATTTCAAGAAGTTCCATTACATTTTAGCAGATTTTTTCCATCATATAAAATGCAGGATATTGAGCCTACACCAATAGAAACTGTCGAAAAAGCTGCACAAATAGCAAAATCTAAGGGCATTAAGTATGTTTATTTGGGCAATGTGAGATGATAGGCGAAGACCGAAGACCGAAGTCGGAAGTTTGGATATGCTATGAAATTATAGTTGCGTCAGCAATACTCCGAACTCTAGGCACTCCGAACTTCGGTCTTCGGTCTTCGGTCTTCCGTCTTCCGTCTTCCGTCTTCCGTCTTCGGTCTTCGGTCTTCCGTCTTCCGTCTTCAGTCTTCAGTCTTCCGTCTTCCGTCTTCGGTCTTCCGTCTTCGGTCTTCGGTCTTCCGTCTTCGGTCTTCTCCGCCGCGGCGGATCGGTCTTCCGTCTTCAGTCTTCCGTCTTCCGTCTTCGGTCTTCGGTCTTCCGTCTTCAGTCTTCCGTCTTCCGTCTTCGGTCTTCGGTCTTCCGTCTTCGGTCTTCGGTCTTCCGTCTTCGGTCTTCCTAACACTCCTTAATCCTACCATCCCTAACGTAATCAATTACAAAATCGTTCGAAATATAATTGTCGTAACTCATACAAACATTTATTGCAAAATCTATTGCAACACGAATAATCTTGCGCCAGACATCGTGATCGAGTTTTTCCAAATCTGAGGCATACACATTTTCATCAATTAGAGCATAAATAAGACCTGCAGCAAAATTATCACCTGCACCAACTGTAGATACTGGCTCAATACGTGGCACATCAAATATTTTATGAAAGTCGCCCGTAAACAAATTCACGCCGTATTTATTGGCTGTATAAATCAGATTATCGCAACCATATTTTTTTGTAATTTCTCTAGCTCCATGTGCAGAAGACGATTCAAAAATATTTTGAAAATCTTCATTCGAGCCTTTTACAATATGAGAAAGGGAGATATTTTCAAGGATATAATCCATCACCTTGTCTCTCATTTTGATATGAACAGGACGGAAATTTGGATCGTAAATAATGAGTGCTCCAGCTTCGCGTGCGGCTTTTAGACAAGCCACCAAATCTTCGCGAACTTCTTGTTTAATTGAGGTAAAAGAACCAAATAAAACTATATCATCTTTTCTAATTTCTGGAAAAGTTATTTTTATTTCTTCGTTAACTCTAATTTTGTAAAAACTATAACTTGGCTCGTTATGTTCATTCAAAAAAGCTAATAGCATTCTCGATTTTGCTCCGCTATATAATGTGAGGTACTTTGTTGAAACTTCATTATCCACTAAAAAGTCTGCAATAATATTTCCAATTGCATCATCAGCTTGGTCGCCCACAACATATACTTTCTCGCCCAATCTGCCCAGAGATACTGCTGTATTTAGAACGGGTCCACCAGGCCGAGATTCGATTGCTTTCCCATTTTGAAAAATGATATCATACACAGTTTCTCCGATACAGTAAATTTTACGCATATTGAAAGTTTAGGGGGCAAAAATAATTAAATAATTAAACAATTGAAATTATTGATAGAATGTATATTTTTGCAAAAATCATTTTTATATGAAGTCAATATTAATTTGTTTGTTTTTTATTATACCGATTGCTATGTTTTCGCAACAAGATGCTGAAAAGTCCCTTAGTTATAAAGGCAATTATTTAGGTATTTCTGGTGGATTTTCAACTGGTTTAATGCGAGACATGGTCACTTCGCCGCTTTTTTACACTGGTATAATGGCTGATGTGGCTCTCGATTACACAAATGTTAGTGAGAAAAACTTAGTAAATTTTAATTTTACTACCGTAAATGGATTGTATGTTAGCTCGGGAGTTGATGATTTTTACACAAGTACGGGCAGTATTTTTGATTTTGAGCTTGCTTATTATCGCAATATTGAAGAGTATAGCAGGTTTGATTTTGCACAATATATCGGTTTCTCAGTTGGTAATTATTCTGCAATTCGTGTAAATAATGCGTTTATGAACGCAGGAATGACATTTGATAATTTTACCGACTTTGACTTAAATCTTAGGGCTGACTTTCCGTTTACTCGCCACGAAAAAAAGAAAAAGTTGTTCTGGTTAATTCCTTACACAAAAAAAGAAAAGCATTTTTTAGTTTCTGGAAAGATTGGGATTCCTGTTTATTCGCTAATTTTTCGTCCCGATTACACCAATCCTGGTAATTCAACTTTAAACAACGATGTTTTATTCCCAGGCTATGAAATGAGCGGAAAAGTTTTTTCGGGAATGAATACAGATTTGTCAATTGCGAGATTCTTGAATAATGGAAATATGATCAAATTCACTTATTTTTGGGAATATATGACAACCGGCAAACTGACAACAAACCGCCTTGACACTTCGAGACATGCGTTTTTATTTACTCTTGTTTTTAAAATTAACTAATATGAAAAAACTAATAATAATCAGTGTAATTCTGGCAAGTGTAATCATTTTTACTGCATGCGAAAAGCTGATATTCGAAAAAGAAGTAGAAAGTACTCAGATCGAAAATTTCGATTATTTGTGGAAACAGGTAAGTGATAAATATGCATTTCTCGAGTACAAGCAAATTGATTGGGATAGCATTTATACTGTTTATCGTCCGATGGTGACAAATGAAATAAGTAATGATAGCCTTTTTAAAGTAATGGGTGGTATGATGAACGAATTACGCGATGGACATGTAAATCTAGTTTCTCCATTTAATATTTCGAGATATGATATCGGAATGTTAGGACCTGTAAATATTGATACCAGAGTTGTGGAAGAAAATTATCTAAAATCGGACTATTACATGACCGGTTCCTTTGCTCATAATTTTATCCGTGATAAAAAGATTGGATACATTAGATATTCATCATTCAGCAATTCGATTATTACCGACTATGAACTTGATTTTCTTATTGACAGATATTCGGAGACTGATGGATTGATAATAGATATTCGTCAAAATGGTGGCGGATATGTTAGCAATGTTTTTACATTGCTTTCGCGATTTGCCGATGACGAAAGACTTTTGTACGAAACTCAGGTGAAATCTGGTCAGGGTGCTAATAGTTTTAGTACTTTAGAAAAAGTGTATGCCACTAAAAATACCGAGAAAAAATATACCGGAAAGGTTGCAGTTTTAACCGACAGAGGTTCTTATAGCGCTTCATCGTTTTTCTCGACCTGCACTTATGCTTATGACAATATTTTCTTAGTTGGCGACACTACTGGCGGAGGCCTTGGCTTACCAAATGGCGGACAATTGCCTAACGGATGGACATATAGATTTTCTATTACAAGAACAATTGCTGTTGATGGCAATAACTATGAAAGTGGTGTACCTCCAGATTATACCGTAATTCTGTCTGATGATGCTGATGATACTGGAATTGATAATGTTATTGAATTTGCTGCAGATAAAATATTAGAGTAGTGGTCTGATTTCCTGAATCCAGCGCGCTGGTTTTAGGGTAAGTGGTGGCTGGTAAAATCTGTAAGTGGTAAAAAGGTTAAATGGAGATGAATGTTTTGTCGAAAATAAGGTTCAAACAGAAAAAAGTTTCGCTATTCTTCAAAAACCTTAATTTTTGTTCAACCTTAATAAAAGTAAATAATAATTGGAATCTACCTTATTATCTTATTGAAAATTTAATTTTTGATATCGGTATCAACACCACCAACGCGAGTTTGGTTCGACTTCGCCGCGGCGAATCGCCAACCTGTGCGCTGTATTTAGGGAATTGATAATGTTATTGAATTTGCTGCAGATAAAATATTAGAGTAGTGGTCTGATTTTTGTTTTTTTACACAAACAAATAAATCTGTAGCCATGAGAAAAATTGCATTTATACTATTTTTTATCTTGGCCGGATTTGTTACATTTGTCAAAAAAAAAGATGAATTACGACCAATTATTTGATCAGATTAAAATTAAGAGAAGCTTTTTATGCACTGGCCTAGATTCCGAACTGGAAAAACTACCAAAGCATTTATTAAAACATAAATCTCCGGTTTTTGAATTTAACCGCCAGATAATTGATGCTACTGCAGAATATTCGGTTGCTTATAAACCAAATTTAGCTTTTTATGAAAGTCTTGGAATAAAAGGATGGCAGGCATTAGAACAGACGGTGGAATATATTAGAGAAAACTATCCAGAGATTTTTATTATTGCCGATGCAAAGCGTGGCGATATTGGAAACACCTCAAAATTATATGCAAAAGCATTTTTCGAAAATATGAATTTTGATGCAGTTACTGTGGCTCCATATATGGGTGAAGATTCGGTAAGTCCATTTTTGTCATACACTGAGAAATGGGTAATTTTACTTGCTCTTACAAGTAATAAGGGAGCTGATGATTTTCAATATTTTGACCAAGATGGCGAAAAGCTATTTCAGAAAGTTCTTAAAAAATCTCAAGATTGGGCGGATAAGAATCAAATGATGTATGTTGTTGGAGCAACTCGTGCCGAAATGTTGGCAGAAATCAGACAAATTGTACCAGATCACTTCCTTCTCGTTCCAGGAGTTGGTGCGCAGGGCGGCAGTCTTCAGGAAGTTGCAAGATTCGGCATGAACGACACGTGCGGACTGCTTGTAAATTCTTCGAGAGCAATTATTTTTGCTGATAACACTGAAAATTTCGCTCTTGTAGCTGGCGAAAAAGCCAAAGAAGTTCAGCTCGAAATGGAAGAACTACTGCTTGCTCAAGGAATAATTTAATATATTAGTCACAATACAAAAAACTGTCTAAATGGCAGTTTTTTTTTGTTGAATGGTTTTTGATAAAACATATCGGCACAATGCTTTGTGTTGAAATGTTTAAATTAAAAACTTAACTTTGCATAATGACAGAACTCACAGATTCTAAAACTGAATTAAAAAAAATGCTACTTGCGGCGGTAATTCCAGCTAGCTTTCTATTTTTCTGTTGGCTGATTTATCTCGTAGAAATTAGTCTTAACATCGATTTAGCAGGATACGGATTACGCCCAAGAGAATTTTCGCAATGGTACGGAATACTTACAATGCCATTTTTACATGGTGGATTTGAGCATATAATTGCTAATTCGGCTAGTTTTTTAGTGCTTGGCTCTCTCCTATTCTACTTTTACAACGACGATGCAATTCAGATTTTTATTTGGTCATATTTTTTAAGTGGTATTTTCACGTGGATAATAGGGCGAAACAATATTCACATTGGAGCATCGGCAATGATTTATGCTTTTGCAGGTTATCTCTTTACGGCTGGTGTGATAAGTAAAAATATACGGCACATGGCGATTGCTCTGATTGTCGTTTTTATGTATGGCAGCATGATTTGGGGAATTTTCCCTCAAAATAATAATATAAGTTGGGAAGGACACCTTTCTGGTTTTGCAGCAGGAATTGGGCTCGCATTTATGTACAGACCGCCAAAACCAATTGAAGAATCAGATGCGTTCTCGGAATTCGACGAAGACGATTGCGATTGCACAGGCGGTGAAGATGTTGATATTAAATATCATTATAAAGATTAAATCAATTTTTTTAAGCTTTAAAAAATCAAGAATAATGACTGAACAAAACGAAAATACTCTTCCTTGGAATGATTACTCTTCGTACATAAAGAGAATTTTTGGCGTTCGTGTTCAGAAAATTTCTGTAGATGCCGGATTTACTTGCCCCAATAGAGATGGCAGCAAAGGAACAGGTGCCTGTATATATTGCACAAATGAAAGTTTTAGTCCATTCTACTGCAATCCCGAAGTTTCAATTACAAATCAATTGCAAAAAGGAATAGATTTTTTTAGTCCAAAATATAAAACACAGAAATATCTAGCATATTTTCAATCTTACACAAATACTTATGGATCGGTCGATACATTAAAAAAAATATACTCCGAAGCATTAAGCGTTGAAGGTGTTGAAGGCCTAGTGATTGCAACTAGACCAGATTGTATTGATGCCGAAATTCTACAAATGATTAAGTCTGTTACTAATGGAAAATACTTGAGTATCGAGTTTGGTGCAGAATCAACAATAGATAAAACCCTTGAATTTATTAATCGTGGGCATACTTGGCAACAAACTGTAGATGCAGTAAAACTTACAAAGAGTTTCAATATTAACTGTGGATTACACTTTATAATTGGCCTACCTGGCGAAACTGAAACTGATTTCTACACACATGCACACAGAATTTCGGCATTAGGAATAAACACACTAAAATTGCATCAAATGCAGGTTTTGAAGGGAACAAAACTCGAAAATATATATTCTGAAAATCCCGAACTAATTTTTGATTTAAACATAGAAAATTACACTAGGGTGATAATTAATTTTTTAGAGTTTTTAAATTCGGCAGTTATTGTTGATCGCTTTACTTCTGAGTCTCCAAAAGATTTAATTATTTACCCAGATTGGAAAGGGAAAAAGAATTTCGAGATTAGTCATATTGTTGCAAATAAAATGAGAGAAGCAAATACGTATCAAGGGAAAAAGTATTTAGAAAGAATATCAGATTAAATGAAGCTTTTTAATTTTCATACCCACAATAAGTCCGAGAGTTTTGGAATAATAAACACTTTTCCTGAGGGTGAATTTAGCGAAGGCAATACCTATTCCTGTGGTTTGCATCCATGGTATATTGATGACAAATATCCCAAAGACATTGAAAAAATTGAATTGCTTGCAAAAAACAATATTATTGCTGCAATTGGAGAGGCTGGATTCGATTCAAAATCTACTTCAGACTTGGAATTACAGAAAAAAATATTCAGACTTCATATTGAAATAAGCGAAAAATATAAAAAGCCACTTATAATACATTGCGTAAAATATTTTAATGAGCTAATTGTTTTAAAAAAAGAAATATGTCCAACTCAAGCATGGATTATTCATGGATTTCGAGGTAAATCTCAAATTGTATCGGAATTATTAAAACATAATTTTTATTTTTCTGTATCTGAAAGCCTCACAAAAGATCGCATTAAAGCTGAGAAATTTTTCCAGTTAATCCCAGCTAACAAAATATTTTTTGAAACTGATGATAGTAAATATAAAATAGAAAATATTTATAATTTTGCAGCCATTCAATACGAAATGGATTTAGAAGAATTGGTTTTACAGATAAATAAAAACTTAGCATCTATCGGAATATGGGTTGGTTAGATCGTACAGAATTGCTATTAGGCGAAGAAAACTTAAATAAATTATTGAACGCAAAAATTCTTGTGTGCGGATTAGGAGGTGTCGGTGGTGCTGCCGCAGAACAATTAGTGAGAGCAGGAATTGGGAATATTTGCATTATTGATGCCGATGTTATTTCCGAGACTAATATTAATCGTCAGATAATTGCAACTCATAAAAATATTGGCAATCCAAAGACTTTAGAATTTAGAGAAAGGCTTTTAGCAATAAATCCCAAATTAAATTTAACCGAAAAAAACATTTATCTCGAAGGCTCATTGCTTGAAGAAACGCTAGACCAATCTTGGGATTATGTTGTTGATGCAATCGACACCTTTTCGCCGAAGCTTAGTTTAATAAAATTTTGCCATGATAATAAAATTCCACTTGTAAGTAGCATGGGCGCAGGTGGAAAGACAGACCCACAAGCAATAAAAATAGCAGATATTTCAAAAACTTATAATTGCGGGCTGGCAAGAATGTTAAGAAAAAGACTTCATCCTCTAGGAATATTCACGGGAATAGAAGTTGTTTTTTCTCAGGAAAAAGCAGACAAAAGCACTCTAGTGCTTGAAGAAACCACAAACAAAAGATCAAATTCTGGTTCTATTAGTTATATGCCCGTAATATTTGGGTGTATGTGCGCTTCTGTTGTTATCAAGAGGATTACTGAATTGTAAGACCTTCGAATATATTTAATCATTAAAACAACTCTCCGCATTGCATTACATCTAAAGATAATTTATTCTTTAACTATCTTTCTAGTAACTGTTGTGTTATTGTAGTTTATTTTTAAAGTATAAATCCCACTTGTTAAATATAATATATCGATCTGATTTAATCTTCCGTTTATAGACTCACGTTTGATTAGCGCGCCAGTTAAATCGTATAATTCAATTACAACAACATCAAGATTATCATAGATGATTTGAAAATAATCTTTTGCTGGATTCGGAAATATGTCAATATTTGTTTTTGTTTCTATTTTTGGATTTGATGTTAAGTTATCCATTATACCACAGGTTTCGTCACCCTTCGAATAAAAAGTTAAACTTTTAGCAATGCTTGGTCCATTCCAAGCTCCGCTCCCGTCCCAAACAATTTGTTTTGAAATCCCTAAACCATTTCCGAAGCTATAATAGTAAGAGTTTGGTTCTACTGCTGATGCTGGAAATACGCATTCAAAACCATTTGATAATACATTACAATGAATATCAGAATATTCAATTATAGAATCGTAAGTAAAGTCAGTTTCGTAATGTAATATTATTGAATCATACCTTAAATCGGTAATAAAATCAAATATTGACGCATTTAAATTAGTGTATTGTTCTGTCACTGTATCATCTCCAAAGGAATAAACCAGATGTGGTTCTGGATCCATTTCATAGTTTGATGAATAATATGTGCGATGTATTATATAAAATAATGTGTCGCTATTTGGCGAATAATATTTATCTATTATTTCTTTTGTTAAAGCATTTGGTGGCTGGTCTTGCAAGCTACTTTTATACTGATATTTATCTCCAATATCAAAATTAAAGACTTGCTCAATGGTCATTTCTTCTTGTGAAAAGGCACTCAGACACAACACACTAAAGAATAATAATATTATTGTTTTCATAATTTTCATGTTTTACGACTAGACGATTTTCTTGCCGAAAGAGTAAGTCCATCTAAAAGTCTCTCCAAATTAGCAAAAATTATAATAGATATCGAATTTTAAGCTGAATTAATTTAATAGTGAATCAAAATTTGATTATTCGAAAACCAGGAAAATATTTCATTAATAATCCCAACTCTTTTCCCGCTTATCGTAATGGTTTATTGAAAACTGAATAGTTGGTCGCGCCTTGGTCATATTTGAGCCACCATAAACGAAGAAAACTCCAAGTCTAAAACGCTGTCTTTGAATTTTAATAGTTCTTTCAACTCCAAAATAGTAATCGAGGTAATGATAATTATTTTCCTTTATCCATGTATAATTAAAACCGGTAAGTGTGTATATTTTCAGCTTTTTAATTAGCGGAATATTACTACCGAAAGCGCCATTAAAATGGTGTACTCCATGAAGTTCGAAATACCAATCGGCAGTATAAATTGTAGAATCTTGCAATTGATTTTGCATTGGGGTTGAGAAGAACCAGCTATCGCCACGAGGAAATATTTTATAATTTTCGTAATGCATTTGCCTGGTATTTAAGAACTTACCAGTGCCTACTTTTACCGTGGAAGTCCCATAAGTTCTTATTTTTATGTCTTGCAGAATTGAAGCCTCAAGAAAATCAAAATCAATAGTACTGCCAAAAATCTTAGGAACTCCTTTAGAATATGATAATGAAAAAGTAGGCCACTTAGATCCCAATACAACTTTCTCGTAAGGTTCGGACATAAACTTCTGAAAAGGCACATATTTTAATTGAATCTTTCCTGAAACCAGTCGGTATGGGTCGAATTCGCGCGGAACATTATTATCGACCCAGTCGTCGGTTATATCGCCAAACTTATAGCCTGCAATTGAACGGTGCTCCTTAATATTAATTGATGCATTTAGGTAGAGTCCATTAATAATTTCGGTAGAATGTCCCAAGTTTAGATATGTCGCTTCAAGATAGTTAGACCTGTCGATTAGACTCGTAAATGACTCGTTTGGCTGTATAATTCCGAAATTCCTGCCTACTCCAATGCTAAACCTTGATAGTTTTATTGGATTATAGGTAAAATCAATATTAAAACTTCCCTTCAAATCTTCGTTTCTAATTCCATAATTTGCATTAACATAGGTAAAAATGCTATTATGATTTTTAAACTTCTTATAATACATAATATAAGGCCCAACTCTCAATCCACCAATATTAAAAGGATTTATCAAACCACTGAGACTAGAAATCCACAGATGCCGCTCTTTTTCACGATTGAAAAACCCGAATCCCCATAAGCCAATATCACCAAGCGTAACCTTATTGTATGCATTATCAATTGAATCGAGATATTCTTTTTTATTATAAGAGGCCTCGATGCTATCCTTAATAAAAATTATTTTTTGTTCTTCGATTGTTAAAGGCATTGGACGAATTTTATCCCAATAAGTAGAATCTCTTTCATAGGCTTCCTGAGTTGTAATCGCCAGTTCGTTATTAAAATAACGTTTGGGATATTCTACATTCAAATCAAAATTATCATATTTAACACTTGTATTCCCCGTAAACTCAGACCTACTTTCCTTTGTACTATAATCAAATTCCTGCTTTGTAACCATCCATATCGAATCACTAAAAAGACTATATTCTTGCTGAACTCTGAATTCATCGTAAAACAACATGCTTCCTTTAGCAACCGATAAATCTATTCGTCGAATTGCATATGACCCAAAAACAATATCTATAAAGCCTTCTAAAGTTGAATTACCTTTGGTTCGTGGAGTAATTTTAATATGGTAAATCATCATATTGTCTTCGAACCACGTCTCTTCTAATTTAAATTTATATGAAATTACAGAACTGAAATTTAGAGGTGAAATAAATGGAATTTCGGACAAATTCGTTATCGTGAGTAAATTTTGATAGAAGTCAAACTCTGCCTCTGTGGTTGACAGAAAAAACAAATCATCAGAACTTCCATATTTCTCAAATCCTTGTCGTATTTCTTTAATATTTCCGGGATATTGAAAGTTTCTTTCAAGATTAATTTCTGCCATATTCATGCTGTTGGCAAGTTTTATCCTCTCATAGTTTTGCTGATTTATTTTTGCCAATTCGATTGCTGCAGGATCTTCTTCTATACCAGCATCTTCATTCTTTTTTGCTTTTGCAGACTCCTCATCTAGCTTTTTCTGAGCATCTTTTTCCTCTCTTCGTTTTCTCTCTTTCTCGGAAATCAATTCCTTCGCTTTTATATAAACATCGCATCTATATGACATTACCTGCTTAGAATTCTTCTCTTTTGCATCAATAGCCAACTGAATAATATCGTATGCTGGATCTCTGCGTCGGGTGCCAACTTCAATTTCTTGCAGTTGTGTTACAGATGAACTCAACCAGATATTTTTCACATTCTCACCTTGTTTAACAACTACCGGAAGAACTTTTGTATCGTAACCAATAGTTGAAAAAATAATATCATAATCGCCATCCTCGAGTTTCAAAAAGTATCTGCCTTTTTCATCACTGGTGGTGCCAATATCGGTGTGTTTTACATAGATATTTACAAAAGGAAGTGGTACATTATTTTCATCATACACAAAGCCAATAACTCTTTGAGCAGAAACAGAAGAATAAGAAGCAACAATTACCCAAGCAAGAAAGAATAGTAATTTTGCTGACTTCATAGATTAGTAATTTATAATTCTGAACTCTAAACGCATGTCTTACATTAATATTATACCAATAATTAAGGCTCCTCTAATTTATTGAGGAATAAAAAAGCGACAATATAATAGATAGCAGCCATTACAGAATAAAGGCTGCTATGAAAGATGAAATAATTATTTTATTTATTTCTTTAGATACTCGCTAATATTCTTAAATATTCTATCAGGAATATTTTCCACGTCAGCTTTCACAAATTTTTCACCGGTTATTTTCTCGTATAGCTCAATATATCTTTCAGATATTCCATTTACAATTTCATCAGTCATTTCTGGAACTATTTCGCCAGTTTGACCTTTAAAATTATTTTCCATTAACCATTCACGAACAAATTCCTTTGATAATTGTCTTTGATTTTCACCTTTATCAAATCTCTCCTGATATGTGTCGAGATAAAAATATCGTGAAGAATCGGGAGTATGTATTTCGTCGATTAGATAAATCTGACCATCTTTTTTGCCAAATTCGTATTTTGTGTCAACCAAAATCAAACCCATTTCTTTCGCAATTTCCTGTCCGCGAGCAAAAAGTTTAAGAGAATAGTCTTCAAGTTTCGCATACTCTTCTGCGTTTACATATCCCTGAGCAATAATCTCTTCTCTTGAAATATTTTCGTCATGCAAACCGAGTTCTGCTTTTGTTGTTGGTGTAAGAATTGGTTTTTCAAAAGCTTGATGTTCTCTCATTCCATCAGGAATTTTAACGCCACAAATCTCTCTTGCTCCGTTTTTGTAATCACGCCATGAACTTCCTGTAAGATATGCTCTTACAATCATTTCTACTGGATAAGATTCACACCTATGACCAACTGTTACCATAGGATCTGGACTAGCAAGTTTCCAATTTGGAACAATATCGGCAGTTGCATCCAAAAACTTTGCTGCTATCTGATTTAGCACTTGTCCTTTATAAGGAATTCCCTTTGGTAAAACAACGTCAAATGCTGAAATGCGGTCGCTAACAACCATAACAAGCACATCGTCGTTAATGTTATAAACATCTCTTACCTTTCCTACATACAATCCTTTTTGATTCTCGAAATTGAAATTTGTTTTCGTTAGTGCGCTCATATTATTCGTTTTTCAATTATTTACATTTAACTTATTATCCTTCACTTTTTTCGTAAGCATCAACAATTTTCCCAACAACTTTGTGTCTAATAATATCTCCTTTATCGAAGTGAACAAATGAAACCTCAGGAATATTACCAAGAATTTTTTCAGCGGAAAGCAATCCTGATTCCTGCTTGCGAGGTAAATCTATCTGTGTAATGTCGCCCGTAACAATAAATTTTGAATTTTCGCCCATACGAGTTAGAAACATTTTTAGTTGAGTATAAGTTGCGTTCTGTGCCTCATCGAGGATTACAAAAGCATCGCCCAGCGTACGTCCACGCATAAATGCAAGTGGTGCAATCTGAACTATTTTTTCCTCCATATACTTTTCAAGTTTTTTGTAAGGGATCATATCAAGTAAAGCATCATATAGCGGTTGCAAATACGGATCAAGCTTTTCCTTAAGGTCGCCAGGCAAAAAGCCAAGATTTTCTCCAGCCTCTACTGCAGGTCTCGATAAAATAATTCTCTTTACTTGCATTTCCTTTAAAGCTTGCACTGCAAGCGCAATAGAAGTATAGGTTTTTCCAGTACCTGCTGGGCCTATGGCAAACAACAAATCATTTTTACGAAATTCATCAATGAGAACCTTCTGATTTTTGGTTTTTGCCTGTACCGGTTTACCATAAATATTATAAAGCAAAACTCCATTTTCATCTCCTTGCACAGAAAGATTAACATCGTTATTCATTATTTCTTTAATATTTTCGGGACTTAATCGGTGAAATTTATTAAAATAATTAATAACTGACTGAAGTTTTTCTTCGAACAGACTTATTTCTTCTTCCTCGCCAACAATTTTTATTATCTCACCACGAGCAATAATTTTAAGGCGTGGGAAATGTTTTGTAAGCTCTGTAAAGTTAACTTCACGAATCCCATAAAACTTATTCTGGTCTTCAATTTCAATTAAAATACTTTTTTCGGTCATATGATAAAAATGTCATAGATTTGCATGAACAAATAAAAGTATTTTTTAACTTTAAACTCTATTTTTTTTTAATAGTTTTTCAATAATTTTAAACATTTTTAATTGGCACAAATAATAACATTTACAACCGACTGGCACAACAGCGATTACTATATCGGTGCAATTAAAGCTGCGATTATCTCGAAGCTTCCAGAAGTTGTTTTTGTTGATATAAGCCATAATATTGAATCGTTTTCAATTTCACAAGCCGCATTTGTGTTAAAAAGTTCGTATTCTGGATTTCCAAAAGGAACAATTCATATTATTGGAGTGGATAGCGAACCGGATAAAGATGGAAAAATTCTTATTGCTAAATACAAGTCTCAGTATTTTATTTGTAACGATAATGGATGTACAGGATTAATTTTTGAGGATAAACCTGAAACGGTAATTATAATTAAGCCCGGTTTTGCATTTGAAGGTTCTTACTTTACCGAATTAAATCTTTTTACTGATCTGGCAGTGTACATTGGTAAAAAAGGCGACATTTCGGAATTAGGAACTGTGGTTGAAGATGTCAAAAGAAATCCTGGACTCATTGCACAGATTGAACCAGATATGATTAATGGAGAGGTTATTTATATTGACTCTTATGGCAATGCAATAACAAATATAACAAGAGAAATTTATGACGATTATGTTGCGGGCACAAGATTTGAAATTCTCCTAAACACAAATAGAATAAAAACTTCAGAAATACACTCGTCATACAAGCAAGTTGACAGTGGAAAGTTAGTATGTATTTTTAACTCATTAGGCATTCTCGAAATAGCTGTACGCGAAGGTAACGCCTCTCAATTGTTGAATCTCAGCAGAAAATCGGCTGTTCGGATAAGGTACAAACTATGAGAAATACAATAATTCTAATATTGATTTTGCTTTTTCCATTTATTTCTGTCGCTCAAAAATATAATTTCGCAGAAATTAAAACTTATTATGGCAAAATTGCTCCGCATAGAATTGGGATGGAAGCTCTAGCAGAAGATAACACCTATGGTTTTGAATTAAATTACCTAACAGAAAATCATAGTCCGTATTTCTTTAATGAAAAATACCATTTCCCATTTACTGGTTATGGGGTTAGCTATGGGGAACTTGGGAATCCAGATGTTTTAGGAAAAGCTTTCGCAATATATTCAATACTGGAATTAAAAATATTGGGAATAAAACAGTTCTCGTTAAATTCACGCATTAGTCCAGGGCTTGCATACATCACAAAAAAATATGATAAAATTACAAATCCCGAAAATATTGCATTAGGTTCTAATATCTGTTTTTACTTCAATCTGAGTTTCAACTTATCTTATCATTTTGATAAACCAGGAATAGGAATAAGATTTTCTTCAGGGCTTTTGCATTATTCTAACGGTAGTGTAATAAAGCCAAATTTAGGATTGAATCAACCTTACATTTCATTGTCATTTAGTAAAAATATCTCAACCAACGAAAATCCTGAAAATAAAGAATACGATCGTGATCGCTTAAGTAAACATGAACTTTGGATAATTGGAACTTACGTTACTTCTGATGAATATTCAAGGGCTCCTGAAGGCCGCGGTGGCGGATTTCCTTGCAGTACAATAGCTATGGGCTACAACTACCAGTATTCAAAAATAGGAAAAATAGGAATATCTAATGATATTTTTTATAACAGCAACCTACATTACTATTATGACACAAATTGGGACACGCTAATTATTTTTAACGAGAAAGTTACAGATGTGTTAAGAGTTGGAATAAGCATTGGTCATCAACTTATTTACAATAGATTAGAACTAGTGAGCTTTGCAGGTGTATATTACTATAATAAAGTCCGTCCAAATGACCATTTTTACACTCGCATTGGGATGAGATATTATTTAAATGATTACTTTTTTGTAAATCTAACACTAAAAGCATTTGGATTTAAAGCACAATATATTGAACCTGGAGTTGGCTTTTCATTCAGACGGCAAAAGAATAGATAATATTTTTATTCTTTAATAAGTTTGAAAGTTTTTACTTTACTATTAGTCTCGGTTTTTAGAAAATAAATTCCTGCTGGCAAATTTTGGATTAAGCTACTAGCATTTATCTCATGTCCAAACGCCTCTGCAACTTGAATAATTTTACCAGTATAATCCGTTAAAGTAAGTCTAAGCGCTTTGTCAGACTCAGGATTTTGGATAAATAAATCATCATAACAAGGATTTGGATAAATGGATAACTCCTCTTCAGATGAAATATTATTAACATCTGTTGGAATTAATTCGAAACTAACCTCATCCACGTAAATTGTATTTCCACCGCCTGATTCAGCCTCAATAACTAAACGAAGATTATTACTTTTGAGTATGGCTGAATTAATTGTAAAGGTTTGTGTTTTCCAATCTTCGGTAGCAGGAGTGTAACTTGACCATGCTGAAACGTAAGTAGAGGTCAAAGTAGATCCACTAAGAACTTGAACTATTCGCAATGAATCTCCACAAGTTGTCGATGCATAAAATTTTAATCTGTCTGATGTTACTTCGTCGGACCTGCCATAAGCGATTTTAAGACTAACTTTAATTGCCTGCCCAGGATTTTCGACATAAATATTTGGCAAATAAATTCTATTCATCACCCCATTTTCGTTATAACGATTTAATATTTTAATGCTTTTTCCAGAATAGCCAAGATTTGACTGCTCCCATGTTCGTTCTCCAGCTGGATCAATATAAAAATCGTTATTGGTATTTCCCGTGATTAACGGAAAATTTGGAGTTTCAAATGACTCGGTATATGGCAAAGAAAAACCGTCAACAACATCATAAACACGAATATAATTCAACTCAGTTTTAGAATCAAAATTTGTAGGATTTTCAACATATAACTGAGTATCGAATTGCCCCTTTTGATTATAAACAACCAAAGGATCTGACTCAATAGATGTTGCTGGCTCTCCACCTTCTAATGTCCAATTATATTGACCAATAAAATCAGTATTATAAGACAAATCATTGTATTGAACAGTAAATCCATTGCAGCCCATATTTTTATTCGATTTAAAGTCGGCCACAGGAGCACAAATATCAGGAGTATATCCATCATTTGTTCCAGTAGCAATAAGGTTTGCAGGTGACCACAAATTATTTCGACCAGAAACCGATGAATTGAGTGTTGCTCTCATAACATTGCTTTGTCCTAGAGTAAACATCTTATAGCAATATGAGTATTCCATAAAATTTTGGACATTATCAAGAGACCCGCAGGACACAGCATTTACATTGCAAGAAGTATGTCCAATTGTATTGGGAGTGTCGGATATTCCATCGTCAATATCACAATTACTTTGCAATTCAGGATCGTTAGTACTACCCCAAGGGTGAGGCAAGTTCAGAAAATGACCAGCTTCATGAGTAATTACACTCCCATGTCCCGCTGTACTTGTTCCAGACACGCCAATATAATCATGAAGTAAAATAATTCCGTCAGAACCATAAGGTGCTGTTCCAGGATAATACGACCAACCAGCGGCTCCATTTCCAAGAGAAAAAACAGTCCACACATTCAAATACATTTCAGGTGGCCATGTTGGTGCAGCGTCTTTTGCATCTTCTCCACCTGCATAAGTTGTTTCAGAAATGGTTCTAGTAACACCAATAGTACAATCGCCATTTGGATCAATTCTAGCGAGTCTAAACTCAATTTTTGTATCCGCAGCAATATTTTTAAATGCTGGATGTATTTGAGATGTATCGGATCTTTGTAATCTATAATCTTTATTCATCCACTCAACTGCACCTAAGATTTGATCATAAGAAATGTTTTCAGCTCCATAATTATGAACAACATGAAAAACCACAGGTATAATATAAACCTGATCCGTTTTGGGATTGTTTCTGATATAATCTTGAACAAAAGCATCAAGTTTTTGCCTCTCAATTAATAAATCTGGATTATTTTTTACTAATTCATTATAAACCTCATCAGTAGCACATTTCCATGTCTCATCATTTTGAGAAAAGGCAACGGAAAATATTAACAAACCAACAAATACAAAAAGAAGTTTCTTCATCACTATTTTTTTCAAATAAACAACTTAATACTGGTTTTAGTTGCATTACCAGCAAGGTTTTATACTAACCTAGCGATACAACCTGTATAACAGTACTGAATAAAATTGAATACTATTCTACAATTATCTTTTTTGTGCAAACTTCTGAGTCAGTATTAATTTTTATAAAATAAACACCAGGAGCTAACTTTTCAGTATTTATATTTATTTCCTTAACGCACAATCTACTAGAATAAACCATTTGGCCTGTTCCATTAATAATTTGAATATTATTAATGAATAGATCAGATTGCACAAACAAATTACTTGTAGTAGGATTTGGGTAAACAGATATATTTCCGATTCCCATAGTTTGAATTCCAACTGGATTTAACACAGTAAAAGTTACAGGAACTACAACATTTTCAATATTTGTAAATATGTTGAGATTACATGTATATACTCCAGGAAGTAATCCAAAAGAGTTAAAATTAAGTGTAATTTCGTCATCGTTTCCTATGCCAAGTGAACCATTTGAAGGATCTACTGAAAGCCAGTTTACTCTAGGACCATAGTTAGTATAGATTAAAGAATCGTAAACAGTATGCGGTTCTGCACCATAAACCTCACCATGCAGTGTGTAATATATGGTTAAATTATCCTGAAAATCTTCTAATATATGAGCATTTACAGTTCCAGTTGCAGATTCATTAACATGAACAAGCCCCCAATTATCAGTACCACGTCCATACCAGTAGAAAGACCCACCATTGCCAGGTGCTCCAATTTGAAGTAATAAGGTATCTTCAGATTGATCAAAAAACTCGGAAATTGAATCAACAATAAAACCAGTTGGAAAATCTAGTGTTATGCCGTCCAAATATTCGGTGTCCGGAGAAAGATTTAATGCTGTAAAATCCCATTCAATAGTATCGCCAGCATAAAAACTATTATGTGAGCATGTCAGAGTAGAACCTGTAATATTTCTGTTATTCCTTAACCATGGAACATCGCTTAAAATTTCTATATCATAATTTATTGTGCCACCACCAGCATTTGAGATATGGATTGTTTCAACTCCAGTTTGATCAGCAAATAATGATTTATTTACTTCTGTTTGACTTATTTCTAAGATAGGGTCCGCATCGTAAATTGAAGGAAACTCAATTAAATCTATCCAAGCACAATCAGATGCTGTATTTACCGAAACGTCTTTTGAATATACCCATCTAAAATTCCTAATCCCCGCGGCAACAGAATAGGTTTGCTCAGCCCAATCTTCTTCGCCACTCCAACTACCTCTCTCAACACCATCGATATAAAATTTCAGAAAATCATAACCAGTTTCAGAAGAAACTTTTCTATAAAAACTAATATTCCCAGTTGAGATAACCTGAAGTTCTATTTCAATTGTTGAGTTCTGTGAATGAGTAATGGCACCCGATTTTAAACAATAGCTACCTTCATAAGCACCAGCATTAGAAATAAACCATGGCAAATTTCCACCATTATTCCAATTATAGGAGTCAAAATTACTATTTTCCCAAGTTTCTAATATCTGACCAATGCTAATATATCCAATTATATCTTTTTCATAACCATTGCCTCCTGTAACATGGAAATTTAATATTGCTAC
>JBBQCZ010000035.1:0-27634 GCA_038319215.1 Bacteroidales bacterium
GATATAAATTACTACATTCTATTTTGTCAATACTTTCATCAGTCTTTTCAAACTTCAACTTTTCATTTTTTGCTTCAGAAGCACAAATAAAGGTAAACAGACTTAAAAAAGCAACTAATAATATTGTATTCATAGTTTTTAAATTAAATGCTATTAATTTTTCCAATTGACAAGATTACATGTTAAAATTAGTAAAACAATTAATATTGTAAAAGCAATTGTGGGTCAATGATGAAATCATGAATGGTATTACATAAAAAAAGACAACTTTATTGATCTGATTTTTAATTAAAAGTATAATTAAGCGAAAACCCAGCAACTGGGAGCACATTAACATCTCGATAAATTAAAATGGCGCCAAGACGAGGTGCAAGGCAAATATTTTTAAAAGGAGTTATCTGCTTAAAGTACATGTTTACACCAAATGCACATGACAGAACAATTGGCTTATCCTGATATAAATTTACTTCGGCTCCAAGCGGATTAAGATATGGAGCTATTTCTATAAATTCGTTCAGATTAAAATGATAGCTAACACCTTCTGAAATTAAAAGTGTACCTAAAGCTGCTGATGGATAACCTACTGTGAATGCTAGAAGAAAAAGTGCAGGATTAAAATGTCCGCTAAAATCTCCATCCTGATTTTTGCCTAATCCATATTTGTAATTTAAACTTATGTTATCTGCAACAAACCATTCACCAGAAATGCCGTATTGCGGCAGTATTTTATTTCCAAATACTATAACTTCGCCATAAGTTCCAACTCTAACATCACCTTTATTTTGTGAAATCCCGGCAATAGAGATAAAAAGTAGAGATAAAAAGATAAATATTTTAATTTTCATGGCAATTATTCTGAATTAAATTTTGAATTTTTCTGCAGCTTTATTACAAATTTCATGCAAATTTATTTTTCACACTTCTTTAATGATTGTGCGAAATTCTATTCCACAACAAACCTCCCCTGACCAGCAATGCCATTTGAATTGATAAGTTTATAAAAATAAACTCCGCTTTGTTTATCCAAATTATTAATCTCAACAGAATAGCCAGAAATACTTTCCAGCGTCTGAACAATCTGGCCCAATGCATTATAAATAATCAGAGTATGCTCTATATTATGTAGGTTGGAGAAGCTAAAAGTAATTACTTCCCCAGCCGGATTTGGAAATGTAATAACATTGGCAGCGTTTTCAACATTTGCCACAACAGCAGTAGTGCCTGTGTAATTTACACGAAATGTTATTGAGTAATCTATTGGGTCATACAAATCATTAGGAATATCTACTTCGATATGCAGAATAGTTTTTCCATCAAATTTTTCTATTGCATGTATTACCAAGTCATAAGGGTCAGAGGACTCAACAACTTGAAAATCAGTTACATCATTACAGTATGCAGGAAGCTCTACAGGGTAATATATTCTTGTGTTACCAAAATGAAATTTATCCCACATTGGCCAGAATCCGTCTGGTTTATTAAAATTAAGATTTATATCAAGGCTTGAAGGATTAATTGAATCTAGAATCGCTTGTGTAATTTCTAGCTCCTCTGAATGATTATTCTGATACGGATTAAAAAGGGGATCTCCAAAATAAATTCTGTTTGCTTTTCCACCCAGCATATATGTAGCTCCTGAATATTCATAAGGGTCGAAAGTGCCCGAAACTAGAACGTCAGATCCATAAGTTGATTCACCTTGTTCAAATATTCTTAGATTTGGACGATTGCCAAGAAAACCCATTACAACTCCGTCGTTTGATCTTTTGTGAATATCCCCAAGAGGTTCAGCATACAAAAAAGTATTATATACGTCCTCGCCCTGATCGTTTGCATTATTAGCACCACATGGAGCGAAATATCCAGTTATTCCGGTCTTTAAAATAGACAAAGCAAAGCTGAAGGTGTCGCTCATAGTATAGAATTCAACTAGTCCTTGTGTATCACCAAAAGTTGCTTCAATATCACCCTCAACCATAACACTTTTAGTTTCTCCTGAATGACAAGCACCATTAAATGCAACTGCTGGATATAGGTCAAGAGGTGCAATATCATAACTTGTAAGTCCAACTCGCTCATAGAGAGGATCTTCAATTTTATCTCCATCGAAACCCCATGACGGAGGATTACATTCTGCATTTCCTCCCTCGAAAAGCCAAAGCATGTGCGCATCACCATTATGACCAATATCTAAAATTTTATTATTCCCCATATATGATGTGTTGGCAAGAAAAAAGTCCTTTCCTGAACCATTGTCATTAGTCTCCAGCCAAATACACGAAGAGGCTTGAGTGTCTACATAATTCATGAAACCACCAGAAGTACCAGTATAAACCAGGTTCAATGATGTAGCAACATACCCACCTACATTAAGAGGAAAATCCACAATATTATCAGATTCGGCAAAAATTATATTATTAACAAAGTCTAATGCATCCTCAGCAGTTGCTCCGGTAATAAATCCATACGAAAAATCACTAAACGGGTCATCGTCAAGCATAGTGCTCATCATCATAAACTGCCTGATAAAATTGATACTCAGTTCTTCGGGCTTGCAGACAACAGCCACATAACGTGGTTCCAAACTAATTAAAGTAGGAAGTATAAGATTAACATTATCAGGGTCGAAAATCACTATTTCAGCATCACGATAGTCGCTGAGGGCATAAGTTGCATGAAAAAAATCATCAGTAATATCACTAATAGTTGTAAGAACAATGTAGTTTGACTGTTGAGCTTTTAAACCGAATGTTGTAATTAACATGCAAAATACAGAAATAATAATTGCCTTTTTCATTTTATTGATTTTTTGGTTGGTTAACAAAGCCAAAGTTAACTAAAATTCAATCGTAAAACATCAATGTTAAAACTTTAAAATGGCATTTTTTATTATAGTTAGTTTAACAGAAATTTCACGATATTATCATACAATGCTTTGTGCAAAGTATTAGACTCGATTGTTTTGGAAAGTGCTATATTTTTAAATAACAAGTACCACTCTGTTGTGGAATTTATGCTGTTTTATGTTTAGGTGAAAAAAAAACAACTAGAAGAAAACATTTTTTTTACTTAGTTGTAGCTCCACCAATATCAGTTAAAACACTGTCAACGGGTTCCCAAAGTTCTATTTTATTACCGTCATTATCCAAAATATGAACAAATTTCCCATAAGAACACTCCTCAATTTCGTCCAAAATTGTTACGCCGTTTGCCTTTAGATTTCTAACTAGGCCGTCGATATTCTGCACACGATAATTAATCATAAATTCTTTATTGGAAGGATCAAAATAATCGGTACTTTCATCGAAAGGACTCCATTGCAAATAATTTATCTCATCTGGTTTATTTGCGTTCCTAGTTTCAAAAGTAGAACCATAATCACCAATCGCTAGTCCAAGGTTTTTACCATACCAATCTTTAGTTTCTTGAACATTTTTAGTTTTATAAAATATTCCTCCAATACCCGTTACTTTTGGTGTTGTGTCTTTCATAATTATTTCTTTTTTAACACTATCTTTAGTTTTTACTTCTGCAGATTTATCAGCAGTGCCACAAGACCAAACAATTATAGATATTATAAATAATCCAATTAGGTTTTTCATTTTCAAGTTTTTACGAAGATAGCATTTCTTCGGGGTTGAAAAATTACGAAGTGAAAATCTTAAAATATTATTAAAATATTTGCACAGTATTCATAAAACATTTATCTTTGACCAAACGTTCAGTCAAAAAATAAATTATTGATAAAAAGTCTGAAATAATAGCAAAAATGGAAGAAAAAAAACATTATACCGGCTTAAGTGAATCTGAAGTAAAAGATAGCAGATTTAAACATGGGTCTAACATTCTAACTCCCCCAACTAAAGAGCCAATATGGAAATTGTTTATTAAGAAATTTGATGATCCGATAATAAAAATTCTATTAATTGCGGCCTTACTGTCGCTAGGAATTGGTTTTGTTCACAATGAATTTACAGAGACAATAGGGATTTTTGTTGCAATAATCTTGGCAACAGGAGTTGCATTTTGGTTTGAATATGATGCCGACAAAAAATTTGACCTTCTAAATTTGGTAAATGACGAAACCCCAGTCAAAGTAATACGAAATGGGTTAATTACAGAGGTAGCTAAAAAGGACATTGTTGTTGGCGACATTGTAATATTAAATACTGGTGATGAAATTCCGGCAGACGGCAATCTACTTGAGTCCTTCTCGCTACAGGTTGATGAATCGTGTTTAACAGGCGAGCCGCTTGTAGAGAAAACTACCGACCCCTTACAATTTCATACTGATGCCACTTACGCCTCGAACAGATTGTTACGTGGCACAAAAATAATGGATGGCACAGCAAGCATGCAAATCACAGAAGTTGGCGACTCAACCGAATATGGCACAGTTGCTCAAAAATCGGCCGAATCAACAGGAGAAGAAACGCCTCTCAACAAGCAGCTAGACGGTCTTGCTAAATTTATTGGAGTAATCGGATTTTCATTAGCAATTCTTACTTTTGGCGGTCTTTTTATCAAAGACATAGTTTTAAAAAACTTAGTTTTTAGTTTCCCACAATTATATTTGCTTATATCTGTTCTATTATCTTCAATTTTGCTATTATCAAAAGTTTGGGTTCCAATATTATACGATGGAATTGAAATAATCACAAAAAAGAAAAAAGAAATTCCCAATATTGTTAAAAATCATGGATGGTTAAAATGGTTTTCGTATAGCATAGGAGTTTTTATAATCCTTGGCGCGTTTTCTTTTATTTTAGGAATAAACCCAATAGAAAAATCATCATGGTTGGATATAGACTCTGCAGGTAAAATTCTTCAATACTTTATGGTGGCAGTTACATTAATTGTTGTTACAGTTCCCGAAGGATTGCCAATGAGTGTAACTCTAAGCCTTGCATTAAGCATGAGAAAGATGCTAAAGTCGAATAATCTTGTTCGTAAAATGCATGCAACTGAAACTCTGGGAGCAGCCACTGTAATATGCACAGATAAAACTGGAACCTTAACCAAAAATCAGATGCAGATTTACGAAACAAAATTTTTCAGTATTTCAAAACAAAAACCTGGCGACGACGAGTCTGGCAATTTAATTAAAGAGAATATTGCTATAAATTCAACAGCACATTTAGATTTTTCTGATAAAGAATCGATAAAATCTTTAGGAAATCCAACTGAAGCAGCACTATTATTATGGTTAAATAATCAGAATATTAGCTATCTCGAGATAAGAGAGAAAACCAGGATTATTCAGCAACTAAGTTTTTCTACAGAAAGAAAATACATGGCAACCATTGTTGAGTCCCCAATAATAGGCAAAAAGGTTCTTTATGTTAAGGGAGCTCCAGAAATAGTGCTTGCACAATCAGTAAATTTAAGATGCAAGGATTGCTATAAAAGCATTGGAGAATCAGTGGTTGAAATTGAAGAGCTATTATTAAGATATCAGGCTCAAGCAATGCGCACATTAGGTTTTGCTTATGAAATAATTGAAGATGATTTGCCAAGAATTGCTGATGGTAAGATTGTAAATCACAACCTAACCTATCTTGGAATAGCGGCAATATCTGACCCAATTCGTGAAGATGTTCCAGAAGCTGTACAAGATTGTCTTAATGCTGGAATTGACATAAAAATAGTTACGGGAGATACTCCAGGAACAGCACAAGAAATTGGTCGTCAAATAGGAATATTGGGATTAGACATTCCACAATACGCAGTACTTACAGGTCAGGAATTTGAAAACATGACGGATGATGAAGTAACTGAAAGATTAAAAGGATTAAAGATACTTTGTCGGGCACGCCCATCTGACAAACAAAGGCTAGTGCAGTTATTACAGAAAGCCGGCGAAGTTGTTGCTGTTACAGGCGATGGGACAAACGATGCTCCAGCATTAAACTATGCGCATGTAGGTCTTTCGATGGGAAGTGGAACATCGGTTGCAAAAGAAGCCAGCGATATTACCATTTTGGATGACTCCTTTAAAAGCATTGGTTCCGCTGTAATGTGGGGTCGCTCCTTATATCAAAACATTCAGCGATTTATTATTTTCCAGCTTACAATTAATGTAACGGCGATGATAATTGTTTTTGTAGGTTCTCTTTTTGGACACGAATTGCCATTAACAGTTACTCAAATGCTATGGGTAAATCTTATTATGGACACATTTGCAGCAGGAGCGCTAGCCTCTCTCCCTCCGAACAAAAACGTAATGAGTAAAAAACCGCGTCATAACAGTGATTTTATAATCACGAAGAAAATGCAACGCAATATTCTGTTCATGGGCTTAAGTTTCGTTGCAATCCTGTTCTTCCTATTATTCAAATTACGCGATGTTAATGGCGATATTAGCAATTACAACTTAACAATTTTCTTCACAGTTTTTGTAATGATGCAATTTTGGAATTTGTTCAATGTAAAAGCATTTGCATCAGGAAAATCTGCATTTTATCAACTAGGAAAAAGTTTAGGCTTTTTAACTGTTGCCGCGTTGATTATTATAGGACAAATTTTAATTGTGCAGTTCGGTGGCGAAGTTTTCAGGACAGTTCCAATCAGCTTAGAAGACTGGCTAATAATAATAGTATCAACATCTCTGATATTGATTATAGGCGAAATAAGAAGAATGTTTTTTAAATAAAGCATTCGCACTTTATTATAAAAAGCCGTTGCAAATCAAAAATGTTACGGCTTTTTAATTATTCTACGAATTACAATAAATTATTATATTTGTGAGCCAATTAACTTCAATAATAATTACATAAAAGTTTATCGAAAGGCAAAAAAAAACACTTAAATGAAAAGACTAACAGGAATTTTCCTTTTAATTCTAGCGATAGTAACAAACAATCAAGCGCAAGAATTACAACTCGTGGCACCGATGGGACACACAGAAAACATTGAGTCAATCGAATTTAACCACGATGGAACAAGAATAGTTTCATCATCGTATGACAATACAGCAAAATTATGGGATGTTGAAAGCGGAAAATTACTTTTTACTCTCGAAGACCATACTTATTCTGTTAATTCTGCCCAGTTCAGTCCCGATAGCAAAAGAATTGTTACAGCTTCAATGGATAACACAGCAAAAGTATGGGATTCAGAAACTGGACAATTACTATTTACTATCGAAGGACATTCCGAAGGCGTAAATTATGCTCAATTTAGTCCTGATGGTAAAAAAATTATAACAACTTCATTAGATAAGACAGCTAAAGTTTGGGATGCTGAAAACGGTGAATTATTATTTACTATTAAAGGCCACAAATCTTATGTTAATTTTGCTCAGTTTAGCTCTGACGGTAAAATAATTGCAACAGCCTCATCAGACAATACCGCTAAGTTGTGGGATGCCGAAAACGGAAAATTATTGCATTCTCTTAATGGGCATACCGGAAATGTTTCTACCGCGAGGTTCAGTCCTAATTGCAAAACTTTAGTTACGGCATCAGATGATAATACTGCAAAAGTGTGGAGCACCGAAAGCGGGGTTTTATTGTTTGACCTCGACGGGCATACATCATCTGTTAATTCTGCTCAATTTAGTCCTGATGGTAAAATGATTGCTACTGCTTCGTGGGATAATTCAGCTATCGTTTGGGATGCAGAAAACGGAAAACAATTATTGAAATTTGAAAAACATACAGAAAACGTTATAACAGCCCAATTTAGTGCAGACAGCAAAAAATTACTAACGGCTTCGTGGGATAAAACAACTAAAGTTTGGAATGTGGAAAATGGATCATTATTGTATTCCCTCGACGGACACACCAAATTTATAGAATCTGCTCAATTTAGCTGTGATGGCAAAATGATTGCAACATCTTCTGGCGACCAAACAGCTAAAATCTGGGACGTAGAAAACGGCAAATTACTAGTTACAGCCAAAGGGCATACCGAGTTTGTCAATTTTGTCCATTTTAGTCCCGACAGTAAAATTTTTGTGACAGTAACAAAAGATAATACAGCTAAAATTTGGAATGCAGAAAGCTCCGAATTATTATTTAACCTTGCAGGTCATACAGATGAAATCAATTCAGCTCAATTTAGCCCCGACAGTAAAAAACTATTAACAGCTTCGTCAGACAGCACAGTAAAAATTTGGGATGTTTATAATGGAAAATTATTGTTTACAATTAAAGGAAATACCGATGAAATATATAACGCTCAGTTTAGCCATGACGGCAAACAAATAGTAATCGCTTCGGGAGATAATTCCGCCAAAGTATGGGATGTAGAAAACGAGAAAACACTTTTTACTCTCGAAGGACATAATGAGAAGCTGAGTGATGCAAATTATAGCCCAGACGACAAACAGATTGCAACTGCTTCGTTTGACAATACCGCCAAAGTCTGGGATGCTAAAAACGGAAAATTATTGTTTAGCCTCAATGGTCACAAATCAATTGTTTATTCTGTAAAATTTAGCCCTGACTGTAAACGAATAATAACAGCTTCTGATGATAATACTGCCAAAATTTGGGATGCCGAAAACGGAAAACTATTGTTTACTCTCAAAAGCCATAAAGACCAAGTTTATTTAGCTCAATTCAGCCCAGACAGTAAGAAAATAGTTACAACATCGCGCGACAAAACAGCCAAAGTCTGGAATGCAGAAAATGGAAAACTATTATATACACTACAAGGGCATACAGGATATAATATTTCTGCAATATTTAGTAATGATTGTAGTAAAATTGTAACAGCCTCGTGGGATAAAACAGCAAAAGTTTGGGATGCAGAAAATGGAAAACAGATTAGAGATATTTACTTAAACGGAATTTATCAGGATATTAACTTTGAGAATAACACCATTATTTCTCATAATAACTCTATGCTCTCATTGTGGAATTTCGAAACTGGAAGTAAACTATATTCATTTATAGCAGTAGATTCAACCGACTTTTTAGTAATTCATCAAGATGGATATTTTGATGGAACATTGGCTGCCCGTGATTATCTCTATTTTATTTGTGGCACAGAAATTATTGAGCTTGCCCAAATGAAAGATGCTCTTTATGTACCGAACTTAGTTGAAAAAATATTGACAAGTCAGGATATAAATTATCCAAAGTTATCAGAACTTGATATTTGTGGCACACTCCCATTAATCGAACGCAACAAAAACGAGAAATCTGATTATCATTACAAAATCACTCCACGCAAATTAGGGCTCGAATCTGTTGAAGTTTATGTTAATGCAAAAAAGATATACACTTTTAGTTCATCTGAGCTTCCTTTCTCTGACGGTTGTTATTCTTTAGTAATTAATAATTCTGACATTACAAAACACTTCATTACTGGAGTTGCAAACGAAGTAAATGTCGTAGGAATTGTCAAACAAGGCAATAGCGAGCTTCGCTCCCGTGGTATTATTGTAAAATATCAGTTCAAAGAAGAATCCAAAACAAAACCGAAACTTTTTGCTGTAATGATTGGGGTAAACGAATATAAAGACCCAACATTAAATCTGCGTTTTCCGGTTAAAGATGCAACAGATTTTGGAAGGTCGCTCGAAATTAGTGCAAAATTGCTGCTAGGAGACGAAAATGTTATTATGTACTACGTACATAGCAAAGTTACCAGTGGAAATGGTTTTACTACTCCTGAAAAAGAAGGAATACGGAAAACTTTAGAAGAAATCGGTAAAAAAGCAAATCCTGAAGATGTAATATTGTTATTTTTTGCTGGTCATGGAGTTATGCAAGGAGATGACAATAAAGAATTTACTTTTTTAACAGCTGATGCTTCACGCTCCAACCTTATTGGTATTAGCACAAAAGAATTACAAAATTGGCTAAGTTACGAAGGTCCAAATAAAATATTAGCCAATAAGACAATACTTATTTTTGATGCATGTAACAGCGGACAAGTAACTGAAGAACTATTAGCTTTTGCAAGAAATGATGATGAGACTCAAAGAGTACGACAGGTTGAAGATTTAAAAGACAAATCTGGCATGTTTATTTTGGCTGGCTCTGCTCCTAACCAAAGCGCTTATGAATTGCCTCAGTACGAGCAAGGATTACTCACTTACAGTTTGCTTTACGTACTAAAAAACAATCCTGAAATATTGGATGAAGGAAAATTTTTAAATGTGCAAAAATGGTTTCTCGAAAGCGAAGAATATCTCCATAAACTGGTGAGCAGCATGGGTTACGATCAGGACGCACAACCATATGGAACGGCAAATATCAGAATAGGTGAAATAAATGAGGATGTCAAAAAAAGCATCCATCTGGCAGAAGAAAAACCCATGGTGATTTGTGCCAATGTACTGAACAGAGAAACATTTGTTGACGACCTCCAACTAAAAGAAAAGATAAACCAACAATTAATGTCGATTTCAGAAAAAATCACTGAAAGTCAAATTATTTTTGCTCCGCAGGAAACTGCATATGCAAACAAGATAAACATTATGTACAATATTGAAGGTGATGTTATAAATTGTCAAGTAAGACTATTCAAAGATAAAGAGATAACTTATCAAACAACAATAACAGGCAGCAGTAAAGAAATTGAGATATTGGTAAATAGAATAATTGAGGATATTGTGAAAAATGTGAAGTGACGAATATTTCAATAAAAAAACCATAATACACAAGGAAAATTTGAAATTTGAGTAGCGAGTTTAGTAAAATATTTATTAGTTTTGTATCAATGAATAAAACCAACCAATTATGAAAAATTTTTGCACAATTTTATTCGCACAACTTTTACTAAGTTGCACATTAAGTTTATCGGCATAGCAAAAGCCTTACTTCGACAATAATCCGAGCAAATTCAGGGGACATAGAACAACAGTAAACGACTTAGAGTTTACCAATGATGGTAGTCTTCTGGATTCTTGTGGTGGGAAAAACCAAATTATCGTTTTTAATGCCGAGACTGGCGAATAATAACAGGAGCAACATCTTTTATTCTGGTAATAGGTGAATTGAGAAGAATGTTTTTTAAATAAAATACTTCAACTTTTTCACATAACAATTTATTGTCAAATTTTATTTCCCTACTGTAAATATTACACACGCATCTCAAACAAACTATTCTCTAAGTACGAAGCACATGATCTTTTATAAAGTGTAATGTAAAAAAAAATGGTTTGTGTGAAACATAAAAATAATATTTTGCGTAATAACATTTGCAGTAAAAAAAATATGATTACAGAATATATATATCAAGAATATTTGAAAACTCTTTTACAGGGGGACAGAAATAAATGCAGGAACACTATTCAAGAATTACTCAATAATAACATTGAAGTAAGGATTCTTTATGAAAACCTCTTTAGTCGTTCACTTTATGATGTTGGCTATCTTTGGGAAAAGAATAAAATATCGGTTGCTATAGAGCACCTTTGTACAGCAATCACTGAGAGTCTAATAACAATGACATATCCATATTTATTTTCAGCAAAACATAATGGGAAAAAAGTTGTAGTAACATGTACCCCAGGCGAATTTCATCAGATAGGGGCAAGAATGGTTGCAGACTTTTTTGAAATTTATGGATGGGACAGCTATTTCCTCGGCGCAAACACACCAGAAACAGTTCTATACAATTATATTGATGATACAAAACCAGACTTGATTGCGATATCTATTAGTGTAAACTTTAATATGCACATTTTAGAAAAGCTAGTTATTAATATAAATCAAAAATTTCCTAATTTGGAAATATTACTTGGCGGACAAGCATTTAGATGGGGAGGTCAAGAAATATTTCAACAAAATCCTAGAATAAAAATTTTAGAAAACTTATCGCAATTATCAAATAACATATAAGATTTTGGGTATGGGGGAATGTGCAAATCAGATACTATTAGATCATTTTAGAAAGAATTCTTCTGTCATTTATACTGAAACAGACGATGTTGGAAATATTACTTTTTGCAATAACTATCTGTGCAATCTTACTGGCAAAGAGTTAGCTGGTGAAAACTTTAGCAAGTTACTAGTTGACTTTGAACAGCAGTTTAGCTTTGAGTATTTAAAAACATTCAATAACGAAAGTTTATTATTAAACATTGAAACCAAAACAGGAATACCTGCTACCTACAAATTTAATTTTTACAAGTCTGAATTAGGCTACGTAATTATTGGGGAATCAAACTCTCAGGATACAGAGCTTTTACGTAAAAATCTTCTAGATATAAATTCCGATTTAAATAATTTAAGCAGAGAACTACAGAAAAAAAATCTTGAACTTAAAAAGTTAAATGAGGAAAAGAGTAATTTTATTGGAATAGTTGCCCACGATTTAAGAAACCCAATTTCGGTTATTATTGGCTACTCAGATTTTTTGATTTACCTATTAAGCAAATCATTGTCTGCAGAGCAGATACAGATGCTAGAAATTGTCAAAGAAACAAGTGAAAACATGATTGTACTACTTGAAGATTTGTTGGATTTAAAAAGTCTTGAATCGGGAAAACTAAATCTTAATAAGACTAGTACAAATCTTTGTGAAATGGTAGAAAAAAATGTTCAACTCAACAATACACTTGCAGGTAAAAAAGACATTAAAATAAATTTCAATTGCTCTAATATTATTCCAGATATCGAAATTGACAAGCTTAAAATTGCTCAAGTTTTGAATAATCTAATAAGTAACGCAATAAAATTTTCACAACCAGGGACTTTGGTTAATGTTAAAATCTGCTCCCAAGAAGGAAATACAATAATTTCCGTTGCAGATGCCGGACCGGGAATTTCGAAAGAGGAACAAAAACTATTATTCCAAGCTTTTTCAAAAATTAGCGTAAAAACTACAGCTGGTGAAAAATCCACAGGTCTTGGACTTTCAATTGTAAAGAATATAGTTCTTGGTCATGGAGGTAAAATATGGGTTGAAAGTGAACCAGGAAAAGGCTCTACTTTTTATTTCAGCATTCCATTTAATTAGTATTATCAATTACCATAAAATAATATAACCATGAAAGAATTATTGCAAAAATCTGCTGAACAACTTCAAAAGCCATCAAAAAAATCGACTGAAGAGTTTGTGCAAAAATCAGAAAAACTTGCGGCTGAAATGAACAGAATTATGACTGCTCGAAAGGATGTTGTAAAAATGGTAGGTGAAAACAACTTGAGCATGATGGAAGACAACCATAGGAATCATGCACGTTTTTTAAGCTCTGTATTTACCAACTTTCAGCCAACTGTTTTGGTAGAAACCGTTTTATGGGTTTATCGAGCATATCGTGCACATGGTTTCAATTTATCATATTGGCCAGCTCAGCTTGATCAATGGGTGGAGTTGTTTAAATCAGAATTATCAGAAGATTGTTTTAAAGAGATTTATCCTTTTTATAATTGGATGATTATAAACCAACCTGCATTTGTAATTGAAAGCGATAAAGTTTTAGCAGATGGTGAAATTCCTAAGCACTAATTATTCCTTTTGTCTCTTAAAATTTAATTCCTATTTCGCGGAATAATCAATTTTAAATTTTAACCGACTACTCATTAAACTCGAGCAGTAAAAAATATATTTTCCGTGAAACTATTTTCACATGGACTAATCTTTTACTTTAACCAAGTTATGATCAACATACGCCCTAGCACCGAAGCCACAAGCTTGGCTATTGTTTGCAACGGCAGAAACTGATTTTACGCCAAATTTGAAAACAATTTTACAATTTTCGTCATAAGCATAGGGATCTGCCTCGTAAACATATACATCGCCTTGTTTTACCGCAATTCCATCTGCACTAGCAAAATGGTAAGTCGGACCACAAATAAATGTAAATTCAAATTTAAGACTGTCAACACCAGCATCTTCAAAAACAATAGTTCCGCCATTAAAGCCCATTTCATAAACAGGATTTTCTTCAGTGACGAAATAATCATTAATAAAACTAGTTTCCACTTCGTAAGTTCCAGTTATTTTATCGCTGACTTCATTGGAATAATCTGCAAGAGTTTTATAATTTAGCAATTCTTCATCTCCCGAAACAATTTTAAGATCTGCAGAAAACACTTTGGTGTCACTTACCCAATGTCCTGTAAATGTATCTCCAGTCCTATCAAGATAAAAACTTCCTGTTTTTTTATCGTTATAAAACTCCTCGATATAAATACAATTTCCGTAATTATATCCTTTTATACTAAGGTAGTTTTTCTGACTTAAATATCGATATCGACCTTGAAATGTTGCCGAATCGAAAACAGAAGATGAAATTTCCATTTCGACTTTATATCCACCAATATCTCCTTTAAGGGTTAGAGGAGTTTCTTCTTTTTTATCACAAGCAACAAGTGATATTGACCCTGCAAAAAACAGTATTATAAATAAAGAGATTAGCTTTTTCATGGGAATAGATTTTTATTTTAATATTTTATAAATAAACAAATTATTGCTGTTTCTTTTTTGAATTTGGACCAACTCTGATAGGAATAGTTAGCATTACGTTCATTTTAACGAGATTTCCATCGGCAAGAGCTGGTGTGAATTTCAAAGTTTTTAAAACTCTCTCAAATTCTTCAGTTATTCCATAGTCCATTCCAGAAATTATTGACACACCAGTAACAGTACTGTCTATTTCCACATCGAAACTCACCATAATTTCACCATCTGCTCTGGCATCAATTGCTTCTTGAGTGTACTCCATCTGTGACCATAAATCGCCAATAAACTTATTAATTCCTCCAGGATAATCAGCTTCGCGATTGTAGTTTACATCCATATTTTGGGGATCTGAATAATCCTGTGCTCTGCATAGCAACGCAAATAAAAGCGAAACCAGTAATAAAACGACAATCTTTTTCATGCTTATTTTTTTTGACAAGTTAAGGATTTTACAAATATCGTGCAAATAAAAGGATCGATATCTGAGCTACAACCAAGTTTAACTCTTCAAAAATATTTATCCTGCGAAGTTGTATGGATTGCTAAATCAGGACAAACGCATCTAAACTTTAAAAAATCAATAAATAAACAAAGGCAATAAGGTAGATTCCACTTATCATTTACTTTATTAAGCTTGAAAAGATAATAAGGTTCTCGAAGGGAAAATCAAATTTCTTATTGCTGTTCGAACCTTATTCTCGACACACCTTCATATCCAAACTTTAACTAGCTACCTCAACCTTATTACCTTTGTTTGAAAGCTCTAAGTGCAGAACAACGCATATTTACACTAGTATGGCTAATACAAAGTGCTAAATTTTAGAAAGATTGAAACTATAAGTCCTGTTAAATTTATGTTCAAGTTTATTATAATTCTATATTTATACCGATACGCTTTTAGTAAATGTAATAATGCGCTTGAGTAAAGATGCGTTTGCCCTGATTGCTAAACAGTCTATTTACCAGATATTCTATCTTTTCTTATCTTTGCAAAAATTTTATAGAAGTGATTTATCCTGAGAGTTTCGAAATAAAGATTGGATTTGACAAAATCCGGCAAATGATAAAGTCCGGATGTATGGGTGATGCGGCGAAGTTTCTAGTAGATGAGATTAAATTTAGTTCAAATGCTGATTTGATTCGGAAACACCTCAGCGAAACTGGCGAAATGATAAGTATTTGCATGTTGAAAGACAATTATCCAGCAAATTCATATCCTGATGTTGGGCATGTTGCAAAAAAACTAAAAGTCGAAGGCACTTGCTTGCAATTATTTGAAATTGTTGACATAAGAACACTTCTTGAAAACACAAAAAGCATACGTAGCTTTTTTAAAACTGATGAAAAAAATGAATACCCACTTCTATGTGAAATTGTTGCTAAAATAATTTTTCCCACCTATTTATTCGATAGAATTAATGCAGTTATTTCAAAAAACGGAACAGTAAAAGACAATGCGTCTCCCGCGTTAAAAGATATTCGCAAAAATTTGATTGATTCGCAAAATCAGGTTACAAAAAAGCTTAATTCTATTCTTGGTTCTATCCGAGACGAAGGCTGGGTAAGTAAAGATTTGTCGGCGACAATGGTTAACGGGAGGTTAGTATTACCTATTGAATCGAGTCATAAACGTAAGATAAAAGGGCTAATTCACGACGAATCAGCAAGTGGAAAAACTGTATATATAGAGCCACAGGAAGTTGTTGAGCTTAACAATAATATCCGCGAGTACGAGATTGCCGAGAACCGCGAGATTCAGAAAATTCTTTTCGAACTTACAGAAGAATTCAGGCCATACAGTGAAGATTTGTACGAAATTACAGAGACAGTTGCATATCTCGACCTTGTTAGGGCTAAGGCAAAAATGGCAATCCGCATCGAAGCAATAATCCCACAAGTTGATGAAAATCCAGGTATCGATTTAATCCGAGGGAAACATCCATTGCTTTTTTTAAGCCTTAAAAAAGAAAAAAAAGAAGTTATTCCGACAAGCTTTTTGCTGAATAATGAGAATAAAATATTGCTAATTTCAGGTCCAAATGCAGGAGGGAAAAGTGTTTGTTTAAAAACAACTGCACTTCTGACTTACATGTTACAATGCGGCTTACCAGTACCAGTAGGCGGCTCTTCTGTAATGGGTGTTTTTGACAATATTTTTCTCGATATTGGCGACCAACAATCAATAGAAAACGACTTGAGTACATATAGTTCACATCTCATGAACATGAAGTTTTTTCTTAAAAACTCGAACGAAAAGTCGCTAATTCTTATTGATGAGTTTGGCTCGGGCACCGACCCAATAATTGGTGGAACAATTGCTGAATCCATACTAGAGGAGCTTAATGAAACAGGCACTTTTGGTGTTATTACAACTCACTATTCAAATCTCAAGATATTTGCATCAAATACGCCAGGTATTATTAATGGAGCAATGCATATTGATCAGAATAAAATGCAACCTACCTTTGTTCTAGAAACTGGTATTCCCGGAAGTTCATACGCTATTGAAATTGCCCAAAGAATAGGATTACCTCAGAGTATTATTGAAAAGACAAAGGAAAAAGCAGGCAGCGATCATGCAAATATTGACAAGTTTCTTCGAAGGGTAATGCGAGATAAAAAGTATTGGGAGACAAAACGTCAACAAATACGAATTCAGGAAAAGAAAATTGAAGAAGTTCTTGAAAAAAATATTCTAGAACTCGAAACACTAAAAGCCAGAAAGAGTCAAATTCTTGATGCAGCAAGAAAAGAGTCCGAGCAATTGCTTGGCGATGTTAATAAGCAAATAGAAAACACAATTCGTAAAATTAAAGAAGGAAACGCCGATAAAGACATTACAAAAGAAGCACGTAAAGAGATTCAGGAGTTTAAAGAAGAGTTTGTAAAGTCTGCCAATGATGAAAATGATGAAATTTCTAGAAAATATAATCATTTTAAGAAAAAACAAGAAGAGCGTGAGACCAGAAGAAAAGAAAAGCTAAATAATCCTCCCGAGATAATAAAAGTTGATGAAAGTAAAATAAATATTGGCAGTAAAGTAAAACTAAAGGGGCAAGAAGTAGTTGGTGAAGTTACCGACTTAGGAGAAAAAAATGCGGTTGTAAGTTTTGGCAATATGTACACAAGCATAACACTAGAAAAACTCGAAAAAGTAAGCGAAACAGAGTATAAGCAACGAAATAGATCGGCCTCATCACTTCATTTTAATTACAACGAAAAAGTTCTCAATTTCAAACCATACATTGATGTTCGTGGCGACAGAGTTGAAGAAGCGATTAAAAAAATAACCGATTTAGTTGACGAAGCTATAATGCTGGATTTCAAGGAGTTAAAGATACTTCACGGAAAAGGAAACGGAGTTTTGCGCCAGTTTATTAGAGATTATTTACGAACTGTAACGAGAATCGAAGCATGCTATGATGAAGATATTAGATTTGGTGGCGGCGGAATAACAATTGTAAAATTAAAGTAATAAATGATCGACATAGATAATAAAATAGTTCACAGAGATATTTTCCAGAAATGTTTTATCTGCGACATTTGCAAATGCAAAGGTGCTTGTTGCGTGGAAGGCGACTCGGGAGCTCCATTAGAAGAAGCAGAAGCTACAAAGATAAACGAGATTCTGCCGATAGTTTATAATCGATTGACTGATGAAGGGAAATCTGTTATCGACAGAGAAGGAATATCTATGATTGATATTGAAGGAGAGCTAACTACAACTATTTTTGGTAAAAAAGGAGCCTGCGTATTTACTCAATATTCCGAAGACGGGATTGCCTATTGCGAGATTGAAAAAGCATGGGAAGAAGGTCTTGTAGATTTTCGCAAACCACTATCATGTCACCTCTACCCTATCCGTGTAAAAAAATATAGTAGTTTCGATGCTGTAAATTATAACATTTGGAACATTTGCAAAGATGCAGTAATTCTTGGGGATGAAAAACAAGTTAAAATTTTTGAATTTTTAAAAGAACCTTTAATACGAAAATACGGAGAAGAGTGGTATAAAGAGGCTTGTATTGCAGCAAAGTATTTTGAAGAAAATCCTGAAGAATAATATGATTTTTGGGTAAAAATTTAGATTTTCCAACGGCTGCTATTCTAGGACTTTGAACAAAATATTAAGAATCACAAACTTGTTTTCGGTGGTCTTTTTTTAGCGGCTTCAATTTTAATACTATTCTTGGCGACATAATCTTTCCAGTCTTTACATTTTACATCCGAAACAGGACCTGTGCGTTGGTAATAATGGCAAAGAGCTGCAGCGAGTCCGTCGGTAGCATCAAGTTTTTCTGGCAATTCCTCAAGTTTAAGAAGCTTTTGAAGCATTCCAGCCACCTGCTCTTTGGAGGCAGCGCCCGAGCCAGTAATGGCAAGTTTTATTTTTCGTGGTGCATACTCGTAAATAGGAACAGTTCTGGTTAATGCAGCGGCTATGGCAGCTCCTTGAGCTCGTCCGAGTTTTAACATAGACTGAACATTCTTGCCTTGAAAAGGAGCTTCAATAGAAAGTTCATCAGGTTTAAAACCATCAATCAACTGCAAGGTACGCTCATAAATATGCTTAAGTTTATTGAAATGCCCATCCATTTTACGCATATCTACAATTCCGAATCCTACACATTCTACAATTTTACCTTTCTCATGAATAACACCATAACCCATAATATTTGTACCAGGGTCAATGCCAAGTATTACTCTATCTTTTTTTGCTTCAGCCATTAGGGAGTTTTTGTCAGATTTCGCAGGTTCTTTCGTGCATCAACAGTAAAAATACTGCCAGGAAAATCAGTAATCAATTTTAAATATGCATCCTGTGCGGCTAGCTTATTATTCAATTTCTCCTCACATTGCGCATATTTAAACAGAGCATTATCTGCCAAAATATCGTAGAAATAAGTTGTTGCCACCTGATTATAAAACTCTGCTGCCTTCGTAAAATCTCCACCAGCTTCATAAATATTGGCTTTTCGATATAATACATCATCTATCAAACCGTGCGAAGGGTATAAGGCAATAACGGAGTCTAAAGTTACAAATGCTTTATCATATTGTTTGGAAAAAATATAAAAATCTGCACGTGCAAAAATCTGCATAGTTACTTCTGTAGTATCAAGGTTATAATTATCGGCAATAAACATGCTTAGTTCCATTGCATCATTAGCAATAAGTTTTGAAGTGCTAGATTTTAAAACATCGAGTTGTGCCTGAGCCCAGCGAAATTGGCCTGTGTAATAAGCAAGTTTTGCCTTTTTAAATCTGGCTTCGTGACCAATTGGATTTTCAGTTGAAGCTTTTTCTACCTGAGCATAAGTTAAAATTGCATCCCAAGGATTATTGTTCAAGAAGTAAATATCGCCAAGTAGCAACTTTATTACCATTTCCTGATCGGGTTGAAAACGTCTTTCTGCAATGCTTTTGTTTATTAGAGCTATTGCATCGTCGAACTCATTAAGGTAAAATGCTTTTATGTTAACCAGAGCATAAATAATTTTGTAAGATTCTTTGCGCATTACAATACTTAACGACTCCTGTAGCATTGTCTCAAGTTGCAGCAACTCAAGTCTGGAAGGATTAAGTTTTGAAGTTGTCTTTGTGTAAAGCACATTTAGATTCTCAATATAAGCAACATTGTAGAATGGATTTTCTTTGCCTTTAGCCATTATGTATCCAAAAGCCTCAAGTGCCAAATCATATTCCAAGTTATCTTCTAAAAGCAATCCGAACTCAATAATATCATTTTCGCCAGTTTTAGTTCTCTTATCAATACCAAAAAGTTGATTAAGAGCTAATTTATACCTGCCGGTTTGAGAGTATTGCCATATTAGAAGTTGATTAAAAATCTGATTTTGTGGATTTTCCTGAATTTTTTGGAGCAGCAATGTTTCTATTACTGCATCAATACTTTTATCAATATCGTTGGCCATTACATATTGCAAACGCGACTGTATAGTAGAAATAGATTGCGGATTTTTTTCAAGATACTTTAAATATTGCCCCATCATTCTTTCGTAGTCGTGTTGAATATAATACAGATTTCCTAAATCCATACTAAAATCATAACTTGTATGTTTACCTCCAGCAATATAGGCTTTCTCTGCATAATCGAATTGGCGATAACTAATAAATGAGCCAGCGGCGGCCAAGACATTATTTTGGTTGGTTTTAACAATGTCTATTGCCTCATCAAACTGAGATTGAGCATCTGCAAATTTATTTGACAATTGATAAATCATTCCCAAATCAATAATCAAATAATAGTCATATTTATTTTTCTTTAGTTCTTTTTTAATAAACTTTTCAGATGTTTCATAATCCTTAAGTTCGCTTAAACAGCGCAAATAGTAATCACGATTATTTTTGTAGGCAGTCTCGCGATACAGTTTTTCATAAAGAATAGCAGCCTTATCGTATTCCTGATTCTGGTAATACTTTAAGGCAAGTTGAGCATCGGCATTCTGAGCAGAAACCGAAACTTGCAGCACCAAAAATAGAGCTGCAGTTATCCAAAAATATCTATTTATATTTTTCTTCAAAATTGTGTTTAAGATTAACGATCAAAGGATGCAATTGAGTGTACATCTCAGCATATTGTTTAGCATATTCAATTTTTGATTTTGCCATTAACTCAAGCTCTGATAAGATAGAGTCTTCTATATGAATATAATTGTCAATTTCATCATCTTTAAAAAACCCTTCAGTAATATCATTCTGTAAATTTGTTATCTGCGACTTAGACATTTCAAGTTCGTCCAAAATTGGTGGAATATGAAAAGAATTAAGTTTTTTAAAGCATTTGTCAACAGTACCGTAAAGATAAATTATATTCATAATAGAATCTGTTCTCTCGAAATTGGGAGGAAGTTTCTCAAAATATTCTATGTACACTTTTGTTGTGTCATATATCTCATTATAAGCCAGTATCTCTGGGGCAGTAAGCTCGGCTTTAATTGAATCGATTTTAACCAACATTTCGTCAGTTTTTACAATTGCTTCTTTCTGCTTTTCAGATTTACAAGCTGCAAAAAGAATCGTACTTACCAGTAATAAAATGATTATTTTTTTCATACTATTTACTTATTAAATCAAAACCAGTAAAAGCTCTAAGAACTTCAGGAACAACTATACCATCTTCGGTTTGATAGTTTTCGATTATAGAAGCCATAATTCTAGGTAAAGCAAGTGCACTTCCGTTTAAAGTATGTGCTAATTTTGTTTTTTTATCGTTGTCGGATTTATATCTTAATTTAAGTCTATTAGCTTGAAAATCTTCGAAATTAGAAACAGAACTAACCTCTAGCCATCTTTCCTGTGCTGCTGAGAACACTTCAAAATCGAAAGTTAAAGCAGAAGTAAAGCTAATATCTCCACCACAAAGTTTAAGGATACGATATGGCAAGCCAAGTTTCTGCAAAAGACCTTCTACATGATCTTTCATTTCTTCAAGAGCAGCATAAGATTCTTCGGGTTTACGAATTTGCACAATTTCGACCTTATCGAACTGATGCAAGCGATTTAATCCACGAACATGTGCACCCCAAGAGCCCGCTTCACGGCGGAAGCAAGCAGAATATGCCATGTTTTTAATTGGAAAATCTTTTTCAGACAAAATTACATCGCGGTATAGATTTGTAACAGGAACCTCTGCGGTAGGAATCAAATAAAAATTATCGACAGTTGCATGATACATTTGTCCTTCCTTATCGGGCAGCTGACCAGTTCCAAAACCACTTTCTTCGTTTACCAAAAGTGGAGGTAAAATTTCAATATAACCAGCTTTTTCCGCCTCATCGAGGAAGAAATTTATTAATGAACGTTGTAATTTTGCACCCTTTCCCTTATAGACAGGAAAACCAGCACCAGTTATTTTGGTTCCGAGTTCGAAATCTATAATATCGAGTTCTTTAATTAAATCCCAATGAGGCTTTTTAACAATTAGTTCAGGAATGTTTCCACCTTCTTTAACAATAATATTATCATTTTCGCCTTTTCCTGCAGGAACAGACTCATGAGGTAAGTTTGGCAATACCACAATTAAAGAATTCAACTCAGACTCTGCCTCTGCAAATTTCAATTCGAGGTCTTTAGCCTGTTCTTTCAATTCCGCAGTTTTAGATTTTAAAGAATCTGCCTCTTCTCTTTTACCTTGAGCATATAATTGTCCTATTGATTTGGATATATCGTTAAGTTGATTCTGCAAACCATCTTTGCCGATTTGGTATTCTTTACGTTTGTCGTCTATTGCAATAATTTTCTCAACTAAAGTTGAAGCATCAAAGTTTTTTATTTTCAATCTATTGATAACTTTTTCCTTTTCCTCTCTGATTACTTTTAATGTTAACATAAGTCTTATTATTTAAGTTGCAAAGTTACATAAACAAATTTCAATTTTCAAATCTCAAAATACAATTCTATTAGAAAGTTAGAAACACACAATTGATAGCATTTTCAAATTGTATTTACAAAAAAATAGCTCTACAAAACTGCAGAGCTATTTAGATATTTTTAACAGAAAATTACTCTGCTTTTTCTTCTTTAGTTTCTTCAACAACAGTTTCAACTGCAGCAACAGGAGCTTCAACCACTGGTTCAGCCTTTACTTTTTTAGTTTTTGCAACAGGTTTTTCTTCAACAACAGCAACCTCTGCTGCGTATGGAAGAATAGAAACATATGATCTGTTATCTCTTTTTTTCTGAAAGTGAACAGTACCATCGATAAGTGCGAACAATGTATGGTCTTTACCAATACCCATATTTGCACCTGGGTGGTGAACAGTACCACGCTGACGAATAATAATGTTACCGGCTATCGCAGCCTGACCTCCGTATATTTTAACTCCAAGTCTTTTACTTTCGGATTCACGACCATTACGTGAACTACCGGCTCCTTTTTTATGTGCCATTTCTGAATACTATTTAATTATGCTTTGATATCCTGAATTTCTATCTCTGTTACAAACTGACGATGACCGTTAAGTGTTTGGTAACCTTTTCTTCTTTTTTTCTTAAAAACAAGAACGGTGTCACCTTTGCAATGTTTCAGCACCTTTGCAGATACATTTGCTTTTTCTACTATTGGAGTGCCAATTGTTACTTTATCTTCATTGTCCAATAAAAGAACTTTGTCAAATTTAACTTCACTACCTTCTTCGTTTTCCAGACGGTTTACAAAAAGCTTAGTACCTTTTTCTACCTTAAACTGTTGTCCTGCTATTTCAACTATTGCGTACATTTTCTAAACTGTTTTTATTAGTCTTCTTTTAAAAAATTTCGGACTGCAAATGTAGGAAACTTTATTTTAATAACAAAGAAATTTTTTATTATTTTTTTTCAATTATCAAAAATGGCAAAACAAAGGCTTAAACATCGCTGATAAACAAGGACTAGCTCAGTATAAAAACACATATAATTCATAACTTAATCAAGAATATCGTTGTTAACCCAATCAAAAACTATATGTCATCTAAAATAATGTCAGTTAAATAATAAATTATCCAATTCACAGTTATATCTTTGTAAAAAAAATTGATTTGAAAAAAATTATTATCATATTAATTGTAAGTATTACTTATATAAATTTAAGTGCTCAAAAAGCTATTCCAATGAATTTGCCTAAACTTGATAATCAAGTAGCACATTTTGGATATTCCATTGGTTTAAATACTATGGATTTTACAATCCGGCCATCAGACCTATTTCTGCCCAGCTTCGACACTATCTATGCCGTTGAAATACAAAAATTTGTAGGCTTCAACATTAACATGATTTCCAACTTAAGGCTTACCGAATATTTAGATGTAAGATTTCTTCCAGGACTTATGTTTGGACAACGAAATATAAAATATAAATACGTTAAGAACGGTGAATATAGATTGCATAGCATGATGATAGAATCAACTTTCCTAGATTTTCCATTATACATAAAATATCGTGCAGCACGTATTAATAACTGGCGTCCATTTATTATTGGTGGAATAAACAATAGATTTGACCTTGCAGCTCAAAAAAAAATAAACCCTGAAGATAGACCCAAAATAAGACTTCGTCCTTACGATGCATATTATGAGCTTGGTATTGGAGCCGATTTTTTCTTGGAATACTTTATGTTTGGAATAGAATTTAAATCTTCTTGGGGACTGTTTAATGTTGTTAATTACGACGACACACAATACAGCGATTACTTTAGAAAGTTAAACTCACACATGTATGTCCTTTCGTTCCATTTCGAAGGTGGCAAGATTGACAAAATAAAATGGTGGAACTAACCTGAATTATTCTCAAACAATCTATTCCGATGACCGATAGCATTTGCATTACTCCCGGCCTCTTTTTATTCTTACTTGAAATAGCTTGCTATTCCTTCGTTGAAAAAAATTGCGAGTGTTCGTCCTGCACGGTTCTCTGTCATCTAATAACGAAGATTTATAAATAAATCAAGCAAAAAATATGATTAAAGAAGCTGATTTTATATTATCCCCCGAACAACTGTTCGACAAAAGTTACATTTTAAAAACTCTAGCCAGCAAGTTTGACGTACCTGTTGACGAAATAAAAGATTTTAGAATTTTACGCAAATCAATTGATGCACGCAAAGGGGTTAAGTTTAATGTAAGATTGCAGCTTGTTACCAAGAATGACAAATTCCCCTCAATAACTGGTCAATTTGAGTTTAAAGATGTTTCAAAATCTACGCCTGTTATTATTGTTGGCGCCGGACCAGCAGGTTATTTTGCAGCATTGCAGTGTTTAATGCAAGGTCTTAAACCAATAGTTCTGGAACGAGGAAAATCTGTTGACGACAGAAAGCATGATATTGCGAAATTAAACAGAGATCAAATTCTGAATCCTGAATCTAATTATGCATTTGGCGAAGGCGGTGCAGGAACATATTCGGATGGAAAACTATATACACGAAGCAAAAAGAAAGGAGATATAACTGAAATACTCCAATTATTGCATCTTTTTGGCGCTGACGAAGATATTTTAATTGAAGCACACCCACATATCGGAACAGATAAACTTCCGGGAATAATGAAAAACATTCGAGAAAAGATTCAAGAATGTGGCGGCGAAGTGCATTTTGACACCAAAGTTATAAATCTCATTATTGAGAATCAGGCAGTAAAGGGTGTAATTACCGAAAGTGGGAACGAATATATTTCAAGTTTTGTAATACTAGCAACTGGACATTCGGCACGAGATGTATATTATTTTCTTGACGCTCAAAATGTAAAACTCGAAGAAAAAGGTTTTGCAATGGGAATCAGGGTAGAACATTCGCAAGCACAGATTGACAGCATTCAGTATAGACGCAAAGAACGAGGCGAATATCTTCCGGCGGCAACATATAATCTTGTAAAGCAAATTGATGGACGTGGAGTTTACTCGTTTTGCATGTGTCCGGGAGGAACAATTGTAAGTGCTGCGACCGAAAAGAGCCAGATTGTTGTAAATGGAATGTCTAATTCGAGGCGCAATTCTCCTTATGCAAATGCAGGCATTGTGGTTGAGCTAAGACCAGAAGACTTTCAGATGTATTCGGACAATAAAGCTTTTTCGGGACTTGAATTTCAAAAGCAACTCGAGAGAATGGCTTTTCAAAATAGCGCATCAGGAATGCGCGCACCAGCGCAGCGACTCGAAGATTTTGTCAAAGGAAAAATTTCTACGAATTTACCAGAATCATCATATTTTCCTGGTCTGATAAACAGTCCAATGCATTTTTGGTTACCCGACAGTATAGGATTAAGACTTAGAGCATCTTTTAAAGAATTCAACAAGCAAATGAGCGGATTTTTAACCAATGAAGCTGTTGTTGTTGGCGTAGAATCTCGCACAAGTAGTCCAATAAAAGTTGTAAGAGATTTTGAGACTTTCCAAAGTCTTGGATTAAAAGGACTTATTCCTTGCGGCGAAGGATCTGGTTATGCAGGCGGAATAGTTTCGTCGGCTTTGGATGGGATGTTGGCGGTGAAGAGGGTTTAGGGAGGGGGAAGTTCGGAGTTCGGAGTGCCTAGAATGCCTAGAGTTAAAGATACCTATAATTAAAAAATAAGAGTCACGATTAAAATTAGGTTTGTTCGTGATTTTTTTATTGGCAAAATTGACATTCCATGGTCGTGTAGCTTTTGCGAAACGACATGGAATCGTCAAGAAGAAGTGCCTAAAGTTCGGAGTGCGGAGCTACAAAAAAAAATCCTGGATTAAATTTGACAATATTTTTACGCTGTCGGAAGTGCAAAAATGAATTTGTTAGAGGTTGACGTTCTTGTTGCTCTGGCTTAGTAAATCATTCTATCCTAGTCATTTTCTTCGTAGTAATACGAATAGTCAATTCCTTTAATAAACATTTCGCGATCGTTGATTTTTTCAGTTAAAGCATCTTTTAACAGCTTTTCTAGAACCTTGCTGTTTATTGGGCTTTGCATAATTGCATTCATATAATCATTTTTCCCAATACAACTCCAATCAATGCATTTCAGAAGTCGTTTCTTCAACATAAAATCCAACCATATTCTGGCGCTTCTACCGTTGCCTTCCATAAACGGGTGAGCAATATTCATTTCCACATATTTATTCACAATTTCGGTAAATGTAGTTTCTGGCATTGCTTCTATTTTATTTAAAGTCTCGCCCAAAAACTGTGATACCGCAAATTGAAAACCGCCTTTTGAAATATTCTTTTGTCTTATTTGTCCTGCAAAATTATACAAGCCACCAAACAAATAAGCGTGAATTTGTTGCAAGCCTTTGGATGTACCAACTTCTATGCTGTTAATAAATGAACTTTCAAATAAGGCATAGGCTTTTATTTTACTTTTCCCGTCTATGCTTTCATCGCTAAATGTAAACCAATCAATAAATAGAGTTTCTTTCGGTTCGAGCCTTGACTCATTTAAAACAAATTCAAAGATGTCGGATTTTGGTTTTTTCATTCCGCCTATTTTCCGCACTTTTCATGACTTCGCTCTACAAGTATTGCAAAATCGGATATTGATTTTAAAAACCGGGTAACCCAGTAACTCTTTTTTACATTTTATTGCAAAGTATAAACTCTAATATTGACTAAAATATATCGTCTTTTTCTTTTGTCATTACCACAAAAGAAACAAAAAGGCTAGGCAAAACAATGCTGTCCACCCGCTCCGTCCAAACTTAAGAACAGTTAAGCCACCTAACAAAATAAAAGCCCCAATTCGTTGGCCACTTCTTGCTTTAATTTTAAACGACATGTCGGCTGGCTACTGTTCTAAAAAGTTTG
>JBBQCZ010000036.1:0-27430 GCA_038319215.1 Bacteroidales bacterium
TAGTAATTTATATCCCTTTCAGGATTATTATATAAATATAGATGATAATAATGCTATTTTAATTGATGGTATTCCATCAGTTGATTTTAAAAACTGTTCAAAATATGCACATCGCTTTTCAAATCCAATTTCTGATTCGGTATTTCTTAACGGTAGAAATTTTGTTGTAGAGAATAACAAAGAGAAGCGAAATTATTATCTAAATATCTTTGAAGATAGCAAATTAATTAAAAAGATTAAACTTCCTGTAGAAGATCCATTACCCGAGGTTCACGATTATTATATTCATATTTTTCCTTATCAAGACAATGTAATTGTTTATTTGGAAGATATGTACACAACACATTATTTGGTTTGCAAATACAATTCGGATGGACAAGAATTATTGAGAAAGGAAATTGAACATAGTTTTATTACACATCCAGAGCCTAAAACGAATTATTATCATCGATACCTTTATTTTAAGGAATTAACTGCATCGCAGATGATTTTCACATCGCATATTTCATTTGCAGAGAAAAGTAAAACTGTTGTTTTGTCAATGGATGATTTTTCTGTTACCGAATATGATAAGACTGCAAATGGAATAATTTTGGATGACAACGATCAAAAGCTAGCAGGTTTTGTTTCATTTGTAAATAATAAATTTGAAGTTCAAATGCTTAATGGGAAAACTTACGAATTTGAGATTCAGTACGGCAATCCAGCATGTGAATTTATTTTGAAGGAAAATCTGCTATATATTGCTAATTATCACCCAATTTCAACTGGCTCAAGCTTGCAATGCTTCGATCTAAATACTGGCAAAATGAAATGGACGGCTGATGTTAAACAGGTAAATGCTTCTCATTCAGAATATTATAATACGGTAATTCTAAGTATGTATAAAGACAAAATTATTATGGAAGGTATAGAATCTTACGGCAATTACTTGCAGATTTTTGATGCTGAAACAGGTAAAAGGCAAGCTGTTTTTGGTAGTTTTTTTGAAAATTAACAGCTCTGTAGATATAAGTTGCTTATGTTTTGCTAACCATAATTTGATATTTTTTTTATTAATGTTTTGATGAATTTGTACCAGATTTATGGGTTGTCAAAACTGTATTTTAGACCTTACAATTTAAAATAATGTACAAGTGTTGATTCAATTTTAGTAACGTGGTAGAGTTTATTGAGAAGCTATGATTAATCGATGTTTGCAGACAAAATGAAGTCGAAGCCTAGTTGTCGTTAATAGCTTTTTTTAAGTTTAATAACATAGTTTTTTATTTATTTTATCATAATCATGTAATTTTCATAATATTATCTTTGTTTTCAAACTAAACAGACTAAAGCATTATGAAAAATCCGTTCGTAAAATTTGCAACTCTTTGCATACTTTTTATTGGAGCATCAGTTTCGTCGTTTGCACAAGAAGTTTCTAAAACTGAATTTTCGGCATTATTAGAGGTAGATCAATACAACAGGGCTATTCATATTATGGCAATGTTACTTATTGGATTTGGATTCTTGATGGTTTTTGTTAAAAAATACGGGCGCTCTGCTTTAACCGCTACATTTCTATTAGTAAGTATTTCTTTACCAATGTATTTTTTAATCCATAGTTTAGGCGTTTTTGGGGAGGCTAAAAGTGAAATTGAAGAACTAATTCTAGCCGAATTTGCTGCTGCCAGTTTGTTGATTGCCTCAGGAGCTGTTTTAGGAAGGCTTAAAATGCATCAGTACATTATTCTCGGGCTTATTTTTATTCCATTTTACATGCTAAATGAGTGGATAATTATCGAAAATGGGTTCGGAATTATCAAAGATGGGTTTGCAGATACTGGAGGGTCAATAGTTATACACGCCTATGGTGCTTTGTTCGGAATTGCTGTTGCAATGTCTATGACTGCTAAAAAAGACCTCGAAAAACCAATTGAGGCGGATGCTACCAGCGATAGGTATTCAATTTTGGGGAGTATGGTTTTATGGGTATTCTGGCCAAGTTTTTGTGCAGCTTTAGTCCCTGTTGAAGCAATACCACATACCGTGGTAAATGTTTTCTTTGCACTTTGCGGCTCAACTGTAATTACATATATAGTTTCGATTTTAATAAGAGGAAAAATCAATATTGCTGATATTGCAAATGCGGCCTTAGCTGGTGGTGTAGCTATTGGTTCTACATGCGATCATGCTAGTCATGGTGGAGCATTGGTAATTGGATTGTTGGCTGGTGCTGTTTCTACTTTTGGATTTGCAATTATTCAAAACAAACAACGAAACCTTATTAAAACAGTTGATACCTGTGGCGTAACTAATTTACATGGTTTACCTGGTTTGCTTGGTGGATTTGCTGCAATTGTTGTCGTTGATGGCTTAAATGTTTCAAGTCAACTATCGGGCATTCTTATTACTATTGTTTCTGCTCTTATTTTTGGATTCGTTACTGGTAAAATAGTGTCTCTTTTTGGTCATAGAAAGGAATCTTATATTGATGCCGAAGAGTTTGAAGACGCGGAATATTAAACTAGTCGCTTAGATATTTTGATAAAATATCAACTTAGCACAGATTTTTAATACTCTTGCTGTTAATATGAAAAATATAGCAATAATTGTATTTGTAGGTTATTACTCGTATTTTTACTTAAAATCACTCTGTTTTTATTCTTGAAATTTTAGTATTTCTTGCTATTTTTGAGCACGTTTATATCTATTTAATTTACTTGTAATTATTTTTTAATCAAATAATATGACCAAAAAAAATCTTGTTTTAGTAGTTTCTTTCTTATTTTTTTCTGTATTAACTGTAAGTGGTCAGAATTGGGGTCAAATTTTTAAAGAATGTGCTTCAGATCGTGCCGCAAATGATATTTTTGGTTTTTCAATAGCTGTTGATGGCGATTTTGCTGTGGTTGGCGCTTATCAAGAAGACGAAGATACATTAGGAGAAGCAACTATAAATAACACTGGTTCTGCATATGTATTTCAAAATATTGATGGTAATTGGGTGGAAGCTCAAAAGCTTGTATCATCAGATCGAAATAATGGAGACTTCTTTGGTTATACTGTAGCAATTAGCGGCAATTTTATTATTGTTGGTGCATATCAAGAAGACGAAAGTGAACTTGGCTCAAATACAATGAGTAATTCAGGCTCAGCATATATTTTTGAAAATATCGAAGGCGAATGGACAGAAGTCCAAAAGATTGTTGCCTCTGATCGTAATACCGATGACTTTTTCGGAGCATCTGTTTCAATAAGTGGTGACTATGCATTGGTTGGAGCTCATCAAGAAGATGAAAATGCTAGTGGGGACCAAAATTTTAGCAATTCAGGCTCTGCTTATATTTTTAAAAATGAGGCGGGAACATGGACAGAGGTTCAAAAGATTGCGGCTTCAGACCGAAGTGCTGTTGACTATTTTGGATATTCTGTTTCAATTAGTGGCGATTATGCTATAATTGGAGCATATCTTGAGGACGAAAACGCTGCAGGTGGAGCAACATTGAGTAATCCGGGCTCTGCTTATGTTTTTAAAAATAATGCTGGAACTTGGTCTCAAATTAAAAAATTGGTTGCGTCAGATCGTGGTGCTGAGGACTTTTTTGGCTTTTCAGTTTCAATAAGTGGCGATTATGCAATTGTTGGTGCTTATCAAGAGGATCAAAATGTTTCTGGGGGGGCAACTCTTGCAAATTCTGGTTCTGCATATATTTTTAAAAATAATTCTGATGCATGGACTCAGGTTCAAAAAATTGTAGCGCTTGATCGTGGGCTTGGGGACCAATATGGCTACTCGGTTTCTATAAGTGGCGATTATGCAATTGTTGGTGCAAGCTTAGAAGATGAGGACGAAGCAGGTAACAATAATTTTTTTAACGCTGGCTCTGCTTATGTTTATATGAATGATGCAGGAACTTGGTCGCATGCCCGTAAATTAGTACCAACAGATCGTACTAACAGTGATTTGTTTGGTAGCTCTGTTGCTATTGGTGGGAATTATTGTCTAGTTGGGGCGTATCAAGAAGATCACGACGTGAATGGGGATAACTTTGCTAGTAATGCTGGTTCTGTGTATATTTTTAAGAACTTTGTCGAAATAAGTGTTAATCAGAGTACAACAAATATTGCTGATGATAGTAGTTTTAATTTTGGAGTTGTAAATATGGGCGAAAGCAGTGAAGTAATAGAATTTACAATTGCAAATTCTGGCGCAGATAATCTTAATCTTAGTGGAACTCCTGTTATTGCAATTTCTGGCGCAAATGCCGCAGATTTCGTTATTGACCAATCTGAAATATCTAATTCTGTTTTACCGACGGAGTCTACAAGTTTTACAATCGTTTTCACTCCTTTAGCATCTGGAATTAGAACTGCTTTAATTAGTATTGCTAACAATGACCCTAACGAAAATCCTTTTAGTTTTGCAGTTAATGGAAATGGGTTTAATTTAGTCTTTGATAATCAAAAAGAAAGTTACTCAATTTATCCTAATCCAACAAATGGCTTACTAAGCTTTGATTTTTCTGATTTAAAGGTTGAAAATTTAACTATTTCTGATATTACTGGCAAAATTATTTTTGTAATGACGAATCCAAATCAGAACGAAATAATTGATCTTAGCAATTGTGCTGGTGGTGTTTATTTTGTTTCCGTTAAGACAAATGATCAGGTTCTTACAACTAAATTGGTAAAGGAATAGTTTCTGATTTATTTTTGAATTAGATATTAGTATTTATTCGTTTGAATTCTATTGGTAATGCATTTTGCGGAATAAGTAAAAATTATTCCATATGCAAACATCTTAAAATCTCTCCCTCGCAGTTTTCTCTTAAATGCATTGCTCCACCGTTGCAGTATTTGTAATCTTTACAGTTTTTGCATTTTCCACTTTTCATCCATTTGCGATTGCGCATTGATTGGAATTTATTTTCCCAAATACTCATGAATGATTGGTCGTAAATATTACCTTGCACAAAGCTATGGTTATTGTTTGGACATGCAGAAACAGATCCATCAACTAAAACAGAGCCTATGTTTATACCTGCACGACAAAAGAATAATCCATCACGTATTTCATTATCATAATCGCCGGCATAAGCTTCACAACTAAAGGATGTTTTTATTTTTTCATCGGTTCTACAAACCTTAATATATTCAAACAAAGTTTTGACCTCTTCCCCATTAAGGTGCAAATCAGTATAATCTATAGCCCGACCAATAGGCGCAATTGTAAATAAGCGCCATGCTTTTACTCCAGTAGTAATAAGCTTTTGTCTTATTTGCTCCAGTTCTGGTAGGTTTCTTTTGTTTACACAAGTAACAATATCATGAACAACTCGCTCGTCTGACGAAATTATTTTGAGAGCATTTTCAATGCCTGCAAAAGATTTATTGCTACCTCGTAACCAATTATGGTTTTCTTCTAGGCCGTCCATACTTAATGTTATTGCACGTAAACCCGATTTTGCAAGGGAATCAAATCTTTCTTGCGATAACATAAGTCCATTACTTACCATTCCCCAAGGATACCCTAGCGCAGTAATTTGTTTTCCACATTCTTCAAGATCTTTGCGCATTAATGGCTCGCCTCCGGTTAGAACAATCATCACATCGGCGGGATTGAACTTGGTAGAAATCTCTTTTAGAACGTTTATGAAATCTTTGAGTGGCATATCATTAATATGACTTTCCTTTTTACAGTCGCTTCCGCAATGTATGCATGCTAGATTGCACCTTAAAGTACACTCCCAAAATAAATATGTAAGAGGATGCAGTTCTGCCTGAGTTGCGGCAAATTTCTGAAAAACTCTTCGTACAAGCTTTTGCTTAAAGCTGATACTCATTTTAATTCTTCTGTATATTGATTGTTATATCGTGGTCGCCGTTATTTAACACTGTGTCAAAGTCTGGATAAGAATTGTTTGCATTCTCGTCCACATCAATAATTTTGACGTTTATTTCGTCGAAAGCTGCAATAGATTGGTTGAATTTTCCATCTGCATCGGTAACAAGAGTAACCGAATCGGCTGCAGAGTATACTCTAACCTGAAGACCGGGGATTCCTTCTCCTGTTTCTTTGTCGTTTACGCTCCCACTAATATCACAAAAGTTTTGCGGTGTCCCATAGCAAGCCTGAAAAGTAAACAAAAAGCCTGCAGCACCAAAAACTCCAAGAACTCTTTTGTACACCGATGATTTAATTTTTACTAATTTCATAATGATAATTTGTTGTTTTCTCTTTATAGTTTAAATAATTTACAATTTACGCAATTTTTTAAAACGGTACTAGGAGCATCGTTAAAAATTCCAAATACTGCCGATCCGCTTCCCGACATTTGAGCATATTCTGCCCCTTTTTCGTAAAGCTCTTCTTTAATTTTTCCTAAAACGGGAAAATTAGCAAAAACAGTATTTTCAAAGTCGTTTTTTATATTATTTTTCCAATCTTTTAGTGGTAATTTTATTAATTCACTGAGGCTATTTTTAGGAATTTCGGATTTGCAGTTTTTGTATGCATTTGTTGTATTTACCGAAACTTCAGGTAAGCATAAAAGTAAATATTTTCCCTCAAGATTTAAATCTATTTCACTAAAAATATTGCCAACGCCACTCGCAATAACAGGCTTATTTTTTATAAAAAAAGCACAATCGGAACCCAATGATGAGGCAAGTATTAGTAAACTTTCCTCTGAAATATTGAGTTTAAAAATTTTGTTTAAAAGAATCAAAGTGTGAGCAGCATCAGACGAGCCAGAACCCAGGCCGGTTCCAAAAGGCACGTTTTTGTAAAGAATGATTTTTACTGGAGGAATGCCAAACTTTTCTTTAATTATTTTATATGCCTTATAACAAAGATTGCTTTCTAATGGACAATCTATTTGAATGCCTTCGTTTATTAATTCAAAGTTGTCAGATGGCAAGATTTCCAAAATATCATGATATAACACAGGAACGAAAACAGTTTCAATATTATGATAACCATCTTCACGCTTCGATACTATATCGAGCCCAATATTGATTTTAATATTTGGAAAGCAAATCATGCAGTAAAGTTATAATATTATTGAAAAATAGCAATTGTTTGAAATTAAATTATTTATGAGGCTATAAGTTGAATGTTAAAAATGTATTTTATACGTTTATTATAAGCTTTTATTTGATAAAATATAGTGTTTTGATTAAAATTTCACATAGTGTAACTGTCAATAAATCAATAAGATAGGTGGTTAACAATATTGTTACTAACACGTAAGTTACTAACAACACTGTTACTAAGCAAAAATTATATATATTTGCATAATAAATACGGTAAAAAATAAGCTATGGACAAGTCATTTATTTTCGGCAAAGCAACATACGGGGATAATTTCACAGATCGTGAGTTTGAGACAGTGCGGCTTTCTGAAAACTTTAGAAGCGGTGTTAATACGACTATTGTTTCTCCTCGTAGATGGGGGAAAACTTCTTTAGTACGAAAAGTTTCGAATATTGTTAATGATGGAAGTGACGAGGTTAAAGTTGTTAGCATTGATGCCTTTTTGTGTCGTTCCGAGATTGAATTTTATCGCCTATTTGCAACTGAAGTCATTCGACAGACATCTACAAAACTTGAGGAATGGTTGGATTATGCAAAGAGATTTTTGTCTCGGTTGGCACCAAGATTTAACTTTGGTTCTGATTCAGCTGGTGATTTTTCTATATCGTTCGACTTTGCAGCTGATTGGCAATCGGAAAATGACATTTTAAATCTTCCTCAAAAGATAGCCGAAGAAAAAAACATTAGTATTGTTATTTGTATTGATGAGTTCCAACAGATTGCTGAATATAACGATTCCAAAAACTTTCAGAAGAAAATGAGAAGCGTTTGGCAATTGCAGGATAGGGTTAGCTATTGTTTGTATGGTAGCAAAATGCACGTCCTTAGTGGAATGTTTTCAAAGCAAAGTATGCCTTTTTATAAATTCGGGGATTTAATGTTTTTGCAAAAAATCTCAACTCATGATTGGATAAGCTACATTTGCTCAAGATTTGAAAAAACTGATAAGCAAATCTCACCTCAATTAGCAGAAAAAATCTGTACCACTGTTGAGAATCATTCCTCTTATGTTCAGCAATTTGCTTGGCTTGTGTGGACAAAAACAATCGAAATTGCGGGAGATGAAGAATTTGACGAGTCTTACGATGATTTGCTTAACCAAAATGGCATGTTGTTTTCTCAATATATTGAGAGCTTGAGTTCTTTTCAGCTTAATTTTTTAAAAGCGTTAACTGATGGCGTTGAGTCTGGATTCACAAATTCAGATATATTGAAAAAGTATAATCTATCTAGTTCAGCTAATGTTGCAAGAATGAAAAAAGCACTGGAGAAAAAAGAACTGATTGATATCTCAGGACAAAAAGTAACTCTTATAGATCCTGTTTTTAAAATTTGGCTACAACGCGAATTGTTGTAAATTGACTTATTTAAACGACTCTTTAAATCTCTGTAGGTATTGGTAATGGATAATCATGTGATGTAACAATGTTGTTACTAACAAGTGTGTTACAATTGCATTAAATATTAAATTAAAATGCGAAATTTAGTTTTTGTAATAATTTTTTTTCTGACTTGTTCTTGTGGCTACCGAATAAAAAAAGATGTTGAACAAAACAGTCAATTGGAAACTTCTCAACCTGAAATCTCGAAGCCAACAATAAGTATTATTACAATTCTCGAGGGGTCGGATGCGGATAATATTGAAATGTTAATTAGCAATCCTATCGAAAAATCATTATCAGATTTGGAGAATATTAAGCAAATCCATTCAGTTTCTGAAAACGGAAAATCTACAATTGAAATTGAATTTGAGACTTATGTAAATACTGATGATGAGTTGGAGATAATTAAAGATTTATTAAACAATATTAAGTCTACATTACCCGAAGCTACTGAAAAACCTATGATAATGAAAAGTGAAGTTGTCTTTTATAAATATTAAAGTTTGTTTTGTGATCTAATTTTACATTGTCTCAGAAATATTTTTAACTTTACATTCAAATCGTTTATAAATCATGCAAATACAGTATTGCTCCGACCTGCATATAGAATTTCCTCAAAACAAAAAGTTCTTGAAGGAAAACCCTATTTTGCCAAAAGCAGAAATACTTTTGCTTGCAGGAGATATTGTGCTTTTCTCGGAGCTTGATAAACATAAAGACTTTTTTGCATACCTATCAGATAATTTTCGTCAAACATATTGGGTACCTGGGAATCACGAATATTATCATTTCAATTTATCGTCAAAAGCTCGCAGCTTTTCAGAGAAAATATTGCCAAATGTTACTCTCGCAAACAATACAGTGATTACAGACTCTGACACACGGATTTTAATGTCAACTTTGTGGTCAAAAATTGGAGATCGAAATCATGGTATGGTTGAGTATAATATGAGCGATTTTAGAGTTATAAAATATAATGGCTGGAAACTTACAGCTTCCGTTTTTAATGAGTTACACGAAGATTGTCTAAATTTTATTACAACAGAATTAAAGAACGAACCTGAAAAAAAATCAGTAGTTCTAACACATCACATCCCAACATTTCTTAATTATCCAGAACGTTTTAAAAACGATATTCTTAACGATGCTTTTGCAGTTGAATTATTCGATTTGATAAATGAACATGGTCCGGATGCATGGATTTATGGTCATCATCATCAGCATATCCTCGAATTTACAATTGGAAAGACTCGGTTAATTAATAATCAATTAGGTTATGTACAGCTTAAAGAACATGAGCTTTTTGATCCTACTAGAATTCTCGATATTTAAAAAGCTTTAAAAGTTTAGGCGACTTGTTAAATTTACATTTTTTCGATTTCATGGATAATTTATTAATAATTTTACGTTATAAATATATTTACTGAAATTACTGTTATGAAAAATAAAAATAGATTAGCCATAATTCTGATATTTATTCTCTCAGTAACCATTTTTACTGCTTGTGATAAGTATCGGGTTCCAAAAGAAACGCCTGATTGTATTCAAAATAAAATTGTAGAATTTGATCTTACTGCGTGTGACGATGGTAAAGTTGATGAATACACTTATCAAGGAGTAGCTGTGTATGTTTTTGATCCCGGAATAGAATGTGGTAATGATTTAACAACAGAAGTCGTGCTCGAAGATTGTACAAATTTAGGATATTTAGGAGGTTTTTCTGGAAATACTATTATTAATGGAGAAAATTTCTCAAGTGCCGTGTTCGCCAAAAATATCTGGCGGAAATAAACGTTATTATTTTTTATTTTCCAAATACAGACTATTATGAAAACATTTCTTTTTTCAATTTTCGTTTTTCTTGGACTAGCAGTTAATGCTCAAACAAGCGAATGTTCCAAAACAATAATGAGTTTTGAGTCGAAATTTGACACGCTTAGGCAAGTTGGATACCCATATAATTTTGGATTGCATAATAAAAGCGAATATGGCAATGCAATTGATTTTGGGAAATTGATTTTTACAAAAGCAAAAGTTAATATTGTATCTAATTGCGTTTATGAAACGTATTTTGATAATGCCATTGTTAAAAGTTTAAGTCTGGCAACTGACAACAAAAAAACTACTGCCGAACTACGAGAATTTGCATCTTTAGTTTGCTCAGATTTTGTTTTGGAAGATGGATGTAAAGGACCAATAAATTTACAGGCTAAAATTTTTCTTAATGAAAAGTTATGTTTAGTTTCTTATACTGAGGATAAACACTCAAAAAATGCAATTTTCGAGGTAAAACTATCTGATGAGGTCTTAAACTAGATTGTGCAATAATTTAATCGAACTAGCTACTTTAACAAATCTTTCATCGCTAATTTTAATGTTGGAAACTTATATTCAAAATTACCATCATGCAATTTGCTTTTAATTTTTGTGCCTTTAAGTATTATTTCCGACATTTCGCCAAACATTAGTTTAAAAACAAAAGCTGGAATTCTAATTATCAGCCCAGCACCAAGAGTGTTTTTTATCACTTTTGCATATTTAAGATTTGAAATTAACTCAGGTGCAACAGCATTAAATGGACCTTCCATATTTTCGTTTTCTATTGCAGAGATATAAATATTTACCAAATCTTTGATATGAATCCACGGGTAAAAATGCTTGCCTTTTCCAAAAACCGGTAAAATGCCAAATTTTTTAAGCTGCAATATTTTTTTCAATGCCGGGTCATTAACATCTTGAACCAATCCCGTACGAATCTTTACAGTTCTGATTCCAGATTCTGAAAAATTGTCAGCTGCATTTTCCCAAGCAATACACATTTGAGCTGGATAATTATTCCCTTTTGCAGAATCTTCCGAATAAAGCCCTCCCTCTTCAGTAAAAACTGGGTAAATTCCAACTGCAGAGGCCGAAATAAAAGCTTTTAGTTTTATCTCATTTTTCTGGACATAATTAAATAACAATTCAGAACTTTTTACCCTACTATTTATTAATTGGGTTTTGCGTTTTTTTGTCCAGCGCGAAGCTCCAAGATTCTCCCCAGCTAAATGCACAATATAATCAACATTTGTAAAGGCATTTTTGTCAATTATTCCTTTTTCAATATCCCAATTAAAATAATTGTACTTGTCATGTTTTGACTCTCCTCTAGTAAGAATAGAAACTTTATAACCTCTTTCTAATAATTCTTTAGAAAGTGCTTTTCCAATCATTCCTGTGCCTCCGCTAATAAGAACTTTTTTCATATGGCTTGTAAATATTTGCTAAATTGCAAAATAATTTTGTAATAACACTCTACTATGAAAATTGTTTTTACGTTTATTAAATCATTTTTGAGCATGGTATATCAACAAAGAAAATTATAATTCAATAAGATTTTAAATTGTGTTTATCCAAATCCAATGCTACGTGGGTTTTTGGAAAGTTCTACAATTTTATATTTTTAATTATTTATTAGTATAAAACAATTCTTTCTGGTTTTGCATCTAATAACTTTGGAATATTTACAAAATATATTCCTTTTGGTAGACTTGATAAATTTAGTTCAGTTTGTTGTTTAGATAATATAAGACTTTGAATTGATTTCCCATTTAAATCTCTAATCTCTGCAACAATATCGCTTGTGAAATGCTTTAAGTTTATTGTTATAATGCCATTGGTAGGATTGGGGGAAATTGAAAATTTATTTGTGTTTTCTTGCTCAATAGATGCGTTTCCTTGAGTAACTGTTACTGTTATATTATCAGTTTTAAAGCATCTAGGTTCTCTATCTGAGAATACGCCTGTTGTGCCAACAGTATCCGTTACCGTTACTGAAAATTCATGAATACCCACTCCTAAAGTCGAACCGTTTAGCAGTAATGATGGATTTGTAGAGTTGTTACTCCATAGGTAAGTGTGGTAGTTGTTGTGTTGGTCGGCGCTCAATGTTATTTCATCGTCTGTTGTTATAGAAACATTGTTGCCAAGATCAAGATTTAAAGCATTACATAAAGTAAAGGTCACATCACCACCATTTCTTGGATTTCCAGGAGCAGTCGTTTCTATAATAACACGAATCCATGCATTTGCGTAAACATCAATTTTCCTTATTCCAGGAGTAGAATTTGGAGTCCCTTCTACCACAATGCAGTATTTTTCGCCTCCATACATAAAATCATCAACATTCCCAGAGTTGGATTCCCATGTTATGCCTTCTGGCATATTTACCATTTCAGTTAACTGGATTTTAGTTATTGTAAAGTTTAAAAACCCCCATGTTGTGGCTTTTACTGGTGGTATAATTGTGAGAACCGTGTTGTAATATTCTCCATTAAAGGCTACTGGCAGTAAGATAGGGTCTCTAATTCCAACTCCTTCAGTGTCTACGGTTGCTGGGTTAGGCGTGCAATCTGCATATTGAGAGTATGAAACTTCTGGAATTAAAAGAGCGATAAATAAAAAATAAATTAAGAATATTATGTTTTTCATAAATCTTATTATAAATGATGATGCAAATTTAATATATATTTTGTTTAAATTTGAAATTTTATCGCAGTATAAGTAAATATATATAAACAATTTAATTAACAAAAAAAGCCGAATAATTTCTTATCCGGCAAAACATGAAAACAATATTTTATATGTGTTTATAATATTGCAAATCTATGTAGATTCTAGAACAGACCAGAAATATTTCCAAACTTATCAATATCAATAAATTCTGACGAAGGTACTTCTGGAAGTCCTGGCATACGCATAATGTCACCAGCAATTGGCACAACAAAACCTGCACCTGCGGCAATTTCAATTTCACGAATATTCACAATAAAACCGGTTGGTCTATTCTTTAATCCGGGTTTGTCAGACAATGATTTTTGTGTTTTTGCAATACACACCGGCAGTTTATCTAAACCAAGCTCGGCAATTACTTTTAAATCCTTACGAGCTTGAAGAGAATATTCAACTGAAGCCGCACCGTAAAGTTTCGTCGCAATTGTCTCTACTTTTTTCTCTATACTCCAATCAAAATCGTACAACGGCTGAAAGCAAGTTCTGCAGGCATTGGCTGTGTCAACAACAATTTGTGCCAACTCAAGAGCGCCTTCACCACCTTTTTCCCAAGCTTCATTTAATGCGAACTTAATACCTTGTTTGTTTAAATGTTCTGCTATTACTGCAATTTCTTCATCTGTATCTGATATGAATTTATTTATTGCGACTATAGGTTTTAAATTGAAAAATTGTAGGTTTTCAATATGCTTGTCAAGATTAGCAAGTCCTATTTTTACAGCTTCAGGGTTTGAAGTTTCAAGTTCTTTTAGCGATGCTCCACCATGATATTTTAGGGCCCTGATGGTTGCAACTAGTACAGCGGCATTAGGAGTAAGGTTTCCGTATTGTGATTTTATGTCGAAGAATTTTTCAGCTCCTAATTCAGATGCAAAACCAGCTTCTGTAACAACATAGTCGCTTAATGACAAGCCCATTTTAGTTGCTATAAGTGAATTTGTACCTTGAGCAATATTTGCAAATGGTCCACCATGAATTATTGCAGGGGTATTTTCAAGTGTTTGAACAAGATTAGGTTTAATAGCTTCTTTTAAAAGAGCGGCCATTGCTCCGTTTGCTTTTAAATCTCTCGCATAAATTGGTTTGTGATCGTGAGTAAACCCGATAAAAATATTTCCTAATTTAGCTTTAAGGTCTTCTATATCCTTAGCCAAACATAGAATTGCCATAATTTCTGAAGCCGCAGTAATGTCAAATCCTGTTTCGCGTGGAATTCCCTGTGTTTCGCCACCTAACCCAATTACAATATCTCGTAAAGAACGGTCATTCATATCCATTACACGTTTCCATTTAATTGTGCGAGAATCAAGTCCAAGACTGCGTGTTTTGCTTTGCAAATTATTATCAATCAATGCAGAAAGAAGGTTATGTGATTTTTCAATAGCTGAAAGATCACCCGTAAAATGTAAGTTAATATCTTCCATGGGAATAACCTGAGCATGTCCACCACCTGCAGCACCACCTTTTATGCCGAATACCGGACCCAAAGATGGTTCGCGTAAAACAACCGTAGTATTGTAACCCAATTTATTCATTCCTTGAGCCAAACCAATAGATGTTGTGGTTTTTCCTTCTCCTGCAGGAGTAGGAGTAATGGCTGTTACTAAAATAAGTTTGTTTTTATTTACTTTAGACTCATCAATTAATGAAAGAGGCAGTTTCGCTTTGTATTTGCCGTAGGTTTCTAGAACTTCTTTGTCAATACCTAATTTCTCAGCAATTTGTTCAATTGGAAGCATTTTTGCTGCACGTGCAATGTCGATGTCTTTGTTCATAGTTTATGTTTTTTTATTTTTCTAGGTGATTCGCATGTTGTACACGTTGTTGAACAATTGAAAAGTTTAATTTCTCTGTTCCGAACTTTATAATCCATGCATTTTTTTTATTGTTTTAATTTGTTTCCTTTTTTATTACAGTAGTGTAACACAAATATACAAAATTTGTTCTGTAACTTTGGTTACTTTGGATATTGATTTTATTAGATTAGAATAATGTTGAGTTTAGTCTTACCTTAAATCCGCAAGGAAATTCTATTCCAAAGCCAAACTGCCCTTCATTTCAGGCAATGCTCAAAAAAACCGTTTCACCGTATCTACGGATACGCCTACAATGCTTTTTTTTGTGCTAAACCTTAACTGAACCACATTTTGACTTTTCATAACGAATCACCTTGCGGATTTAAGGTATTATATAAATTGAATATTTTTTTAATGGAAATATTTAAAAAATCATTAGTTTGAAAAATTGGTTAATTTAGCAGACAAATATTAGATTATGTTTTCCATAAAAAATTTAAGTAACCAATATTTAGTTTTTGCAATATCCTTATTTATAATTATAGGTATTGGGTATATCGATTATATTTCTAGTTTTGAAATGTCTTTTTCTATATTTTATTTGGTGCCAATTTCTTTCTATGCTTTATATCGGGACACACAAAAAATCTTAATTATAATTCTTACTTTTTTTTCTGCTGCTTTATGGGGTGTTTCAGAGTTTTTTACGAATGATATGTATTCTCATCTGTTTTTCCCAATTTGGAATACTCTAGTAAGGTTCGTAATATTTTTAGCAATTGGAATTTTGCTTTTCATTATGAAAAACAAACATAAGAATTTAATAAAATCGAATAGTGAGCTTACTCGATTAAATAACGAAATTGAGAATGTAAATAAACAATTGTCTATTGAAAAACATAGATATGAAGGACTGTTGACAAATATTTTGCCTGTAAAAATAATTGAAAGGTTAAATGATTATCATGGATTAATTGCGAATAATTTTGAACAGTGCACAGTTATGTTTACTGATTTCAAAGATTTCTCTATATTGGCTGAAGAATATTCAACAGAGGAATTAGTTACAGAATTAAACTTTTGTTTTTCAAAATTTGATGATGTTATTTTAAAATACGGTATCGAAAAGATAAAAACTATTGGAGATTCATACATGTGTGTTGGTGGAATTCCAATGCCTAAAGCAAAACATTATATTGATGTAATTCTGGCGGCCATCGAGATCTCAGAATTTATGGAACAGTATAAAAAGAAAAGAATCGAAGTTGGTAAAAACTTCTTTGAAATTCGAATTGGCATACACACAGGGCCATTAATTGCTGGGGTTGTAGGAAAACATAAATTTTCGTACGATGTGTGGGGTGATACTGTTAATTATGCTAGCCGACTTGAAAACGCCAGCATGCCTGGTTTAATAAATATTTCGGAGACAACACATTTACTAGTTATGGAATACTTTGATTGTATCTATCGTGGTAAAATTGCAGTTAAAAACAAATGCGAGGCTAATATGTATTTTGTTCAAAGAATTAAAAGGGAGTTTTCGAATGATGAAAATGGAAGAATCCCAAATGAAAAACTTATTTCTCTAAAATATACTCAACCGCTTTGAGTATTTGTAAAGACTAAAAGCGTATCGGTATAGAATACACTGGAAACTGATTTCCACACAGCAGACATTGCAATTTTAAATTCGCACGATATTATATATAAATAAAATTTTGCAATTGGGATAAATCACCTACTTTAAACTGTCCATAAAACTACGACAATTACCTAAATATCTGCAACCTGTCTGAATCAAGTTTTACAAATATAAAAAGTAAAATTGTAAATGCCCAAAGAGACGATCCGCCGTAGCTAAAAAACGGTAACGGAATTCCAATTACGGGAGCAAGCCCTATTGTCATGCCAATATTTACCGCAACATGAAAAAATAGAATTGAGGCTACTCCGTAGGCATATATTCTCGAGAAAGCCGATCTTTGCCGTTCTGCCAAAAATAGTATTCTTAAAATTAAAAATACAAATAAAAATAAAACTGTGGTAGTGCCAATAAAACCCCATTCTTCGCCAATAGTACAGAAAATAAAGTCTGTGCTTTGCTCTGGTACGAAATTGAATTTGGTTTGTGTGCCCTTCAGAAATCCTTTACCATAAAATCCTCCAGAACCAATTGCAATTTTCGATTGATTTACATTGTAACCCACTCCTAAAGGATCGTTATTCTTACCCAAAAGTTCGTTTATTCTATTCTGCTGGTGGTCTTGTAGCACGTTGTTAAAAATATAATCAACAGATAAAACAAAAATCGTAATACCAATAATTACACTAAAAAACAATATTAGATTTTTATTGCGCTTAATAAGGTTCATTACAAGCATTAAAACTCCAATTACCAATGTGTTTAGTAAAATAAGATTAATCGGTTTGTTGTTAAAAATTGTCGAATAATTGTAAACTACGATCGAAAGTGTTACAAAAAGAATAAAGCTATATGCAACAATTTGTGTTGTAATATTTCGCCCATTGGAAAGTATAAAACCTACTACACCAGTAACTAGTACAATTATTAATAATATTTCAAGATTTGTTACCAATGCCATAATAAACAGCGCAATTATTGCAAATGCGGTAAAGAAAAGAACTTTGTTTAACCCTTCGCGAAAGAGAACAAATACAAATGCAAAAAATACTAGTGCTGAGCCGGTGTCGTTTTGTACAAAAATAAGTAAAACTGGCAATCCTAAGATAACCCCCAATACTGCGAGCTTGTTGGTTTTGTAAAATGAGAAACTCTCGCTACTTAAGAATTGCGCCAGTGCAAGACATATTGTAATTTTAGTAAACTCTACTGGCTGCATCCTAAAAGTTCCAATCTCAAACCAAGATTTTGAGGCATTAACTTCAACTCCAAATATTAGAACGCTAACTAACAGTAATAAACCGATTCCATAAAGTGGGTAGGCAAAGGCTGAATAAAATTTACTATCGGTTATCAAAACAATAAAAATTAAAACAACAGCAGCTCCAATCCACATCAATTGTTTACCATATCGTTGCGACAAGTCAAAAATGCTGCGGTGTGAATCGTCGAATACGGCCGAGTAAATATTTACCCAACCGATAAATACAAGTAGAAGATAAATGATTACAGTTACCCAGTCGATATTTGCTAATATGTTACCTCTTTTATTCCGCTCCATTTGCATTAAATATAACCGACTCTATTATTCGTTTTTCTAGTATTGTATCTGTAACTTGCCCTTTAATGTATTTTTCTATCATTAATCTGCTAATTGGGGCAGCCCAGATTCCTCCAAATCCTGCATTTTCTACAAATACTGAAATTGCAATTTGTGGATTATCACGAGGGGCAAAAGCAATAAATACGGAATGGTCTTTTCCTGAGTTTTGTGCAGTACCTGTTTTTCCACAAACCCTGATATCAGACATTCTAGCATAAAAACCTGTTCCAGAATCGTCGTTTACTACATTATCCATTCCTTCGGCAATTATATCGAAGTATTTTTTATCGAAAGGAGTGAAAACTTTTTGGGTATTTTTTCCACTTATTTTCTCACCCGATACCATTTTTACAAGGTGTGGATTATAATAATATCCGCGATTCGCAATAATAGCACAAAAATGGGCCATTTGTAATGGCGAAATCAGCAATTCTCCTTGTCCAATTCCTAAAGAATAAATTGTGCTAAATGCCCATCGATGCTTTCCATATAGTTTGTCGTAATAATCTGGTCCAGGTACTTGCCCTTTATTTACTGAAGGCAACCCAATGTCAAGCGATTGGTCAAAACCGAGTGTTACAATTTTCTTTTTCCAAAGATCTAAACCTATTCTAGAGTCTTTAAAATGGCTTCTTTCTATCCCTCTTTGAACAATTTCTTTAAATACATAATAAAAATATGGATTACATGAATATTGAACAGCTCTTGACACACCATTTGATGCTGGATGATTGTGACAACCAACTTTGTCTTTATCGCAAGGGAAAAAAGTAGATGGAGTTATTAAGCCATCTTGCAATGCAACTAAGGCATTTGCCATTTTAAAAATTGAACCTGGTGGATATGTAGATGCTATGGGACGATTTATCAATGGTTTGCCAGGAGCGTTTACTAAACTGTCATAATACATTCCTCTTTTTCTTCCAACCAATAACTGTGGGTCGTACGTAGGACTCGACACCATAGCTAAAATTTCGCCTGTTGAAGGATCAATGGCAACAATACTTCCAATTTTATTCTGCATTAATAACTCGCCGTATCGTTGTAGCTCCGCATCTATTGTTAAAGTTAAATCTTTGCCAGGAACAGCTAGAGTATCGTACTTGCCATTCATGTACGATCCTTGTATGTTGCTATGAACATCGACAAGAAAAACCTTTATTCCTTTTGTGCCACGAAGGTCTTTTTCGTAATATTTTTCTATTCCACTTTTGCCAGCATAATCGCCACCAGCATAATATGAGTCTCCTTTAAGTGTCTCAAGATCTACCTCGCCAACATCACCTAAAAGCTGAGCGGCAATGCCTTCTGTGTATTTTCGTAAAGTACGAGATTGTACAAAAAATCCTGGTAAGCGATACAAATGCTCCTGAAGTTTTGCATACTGTGCTGAAGTTATTTGTTTGAAGAAAACTGATGGGCGATAACTAGAATATTTTTTACATTTATCGAGTCTTATGTCAAAGTCTGCTTTCTCTATGCCAAGATCTTTACACAAAGATATTGTGTCGAAACTCTCCATGTTTTTGGGAACCAGCATTAAATCGTAGGCAGCTTCGTTGCAGACTAACAAAACGCCGTTGCGATCATAAATAAGACCACGTCCAGGATATACTGTTACTCTTCGCTGAGAATTATTATCCGATGATATTTTTAAGGACTCATCAAGAATCTGAAGACCTAGGAGTCTAATCCAGATAATTATTAAAATTACCAGAATAATTCCTCCAATAGTATATTTTCTAACTTCCAGATTCTTCATATTAATCTCTCATAATCAACAAATGGCCTATTATTACAAATATTAAACTAAAAACAGAGCTTAATAATGTTTTAATAATAGTGTGAAAAAAGTTGGAAAAGCCATATGCATCAACAAAAAGTAAAAATAAATGATGAATCAGAATTATACTAAATGCATATTTTAAAAACCAAGAAAGACCATTGTTTTTGATACCTGGGATTTTATTAGGATCGTAACCTTCGCGTGGAGAATAAACTTTTAATATAAATGGACGAACGAATGCCGCCAATACAGTTGCCGAAGCATGAATTCCTGGCGTAGAGTTGAAAATATCAACACTAAAGCCGAGAAAAAATGCGAGCAATAATACAAAGAACTTATTTGTTTCGTAGGGTAATAGAATGATGAATAAAATGTACATAAAAACATTGATATATCCAGTAAAATATATACGGTCGAATACCAGTACCTGTATAAGAACTGATAGAATAAATAACAATATAAATCTTAAACTATTCCTAATCATCTTTGTTTTCTTTTGGCATCATCTCACGCTGTTCTTTAATATTTAAATTTTTTATTACATAAACATAATTTAGATTATTAAAGTCTGTAAATAAATTTATTGTTATTTCATAAAAATCTGTAGATGGATCTTTAACAAATGACTTAACCTTTCCAACAGGAACACCGTCAGGAAAAATTGCAGAATATCCACTGCTAACGATTCTATCGCCTTCTTTTAAATCAATATATCCGGGTATCTCGCTTAAAATTGCTTGATTTATCCTATTCCCATTCCAGATAAGGGAACCAAAATAATTGTTTTTTTCTAGTTTTACAGATATTCTACTGTCAGGGTTTATTACTGGTAATACCGTTGAATATTTCTCAGATACACTAACGACAATCCCTACAATGCCATCTGCTCCAATAACTCCCATTTCGGGTTCAACACCATGCAATTTACCTTTGTTTATTGTTATGTAATTCTGATTTCGATTAACACTGGCACTAACTACTTTTGCCGAAATGTATTCGTATCCACTTCTATCTATAGATGGAATCTCATCACGCCTGTATCTTTCTAGATTATTGCGTAATTTTAGATTTTCTATTGCTAGCGAGTCGTTTACTTGTTTTAATTTAGTGAAGTTAGTAATATTACTCCATTTTTCTTCAATAGAAGCAGAAAGGCGATTTGATGAATTAAAAAAAGAAGCTCTCTGATATCCGTTTCCTGTAAAGACAAATGCAAAGCAAATAGTCTCAAGCAGAATAAATACTAAAGTGTAAGCGTATTTTATTATAAAGTTTATTAAATTTCTCATTTAACATAACTAGCGTATCAGGAAAGGAAATTTATCTACATTTTTTAATGCGATACCGGTTCCTCTTGCAACAGCATGAAGTGGGTCGTCGGCAATATGAACAGGAATATTTGTCTTGTCTGACAATCTCTTGTCTAAGCCTCTTAACAAAGCACCACCACCAGCAAGATAAATTCCACGTGTGTAAATATCCGAGTATAATTCAGGAGGAGTAAGCTCTAAAACCGCCATAATAGCTGTTTCAATTTTTGAAATAGACTTATCGAGACTGTGAGCAATTTCTTGATATGATACCGGAATTTCGATAGGGAGAGCTGTCATTTGGTGAGGACCTCTTACTACATAATCAGCAGGTGGATTTGCGAGTTCAGGAATAGCAGCTCCAACATTTATTTTGATATCTTCAGCAGTTCTATCTCCAATTTTAATGTTGTGCTGACGACGCATGTATTCTTGAATATCGTCTGTAAAATCGTCACCCGCAATTCGGATAGAACGGTTACAAACAATACCGCCCAAAGAAATAACTGCAATTTCGGTAGTTCCACCTCCTATATCAACAACCATGTTTCCTTGAGGCGCTTCAACGTCCATACCAATACCAATTGCAGCTGCCATAGGTTCGTAAATCATGTAAACTTCACGACCACCAGCATGCTCAGATGAGTCTCGAACAGCTCTTAATTCAACCTCAGTACTTCCAGAAGGAATGCAAACAACCATTTTAAGCGATGGGTTAAACCAACTGCGTTTCTTGTTTAACATTTTTATCATCCCACGAATCATTAATTCTGCTGAATTAAAATCGGCGATAACTCCGTCACGCAAAGGTCTTACTGTTTTAATTCCTTCGTGTGTCTTCCCGTGCATTTGACGAGCTTTATGACCTATTGCAACCACTTTGCCTGTTCTCTCGTCTAAGGCAACAATTGAAGGTTCATCAACGACAATTTTATCGTTATGAATTATGATAGTATTTGCTGTTCCTAAATCGATAGCAATTTCTTGCTGTAAAAACGAAAAAAATCCCATAATGTCCTAATTTTTTCAATCCCTAAAGATACATATTCTTTAAAAAACATACAAAAATGATTTTATTAAATTATTTGTATGTAAGCAATTGATTATCAGCTCTTTAGTGCTATTCGTGAAAATGCAATTGTAAAAATGCAATTTAAAATTGTCGTAAATATTCTCAAAATTAAAAAAATCATTTTATTTTAAGTAGATTTATTTTATTTTTTCATGAGTAAAACTGTTCTTAAAACAAGCATTCAATGAATAGCCTGTGTTTTGTTTTACAGGTTTATTTCTTGCATATTTCGGTAAAAAAAATTAGTCATTAATAACTCTTTCCATTGTGGAAAATGCGATTACCCCATCGAATATCTCAGGTAGAAAATACGAAATTGTAATATATTTTTCGTCAATTTTTGTAACTATAATTTTGCCTTGGTCGTTGCAAAGTTCTTTTCCTTCTTCTATGTATTCAACAAATTCTGCAATGTTTTTATTTGCACTTACTAGTTTCCAGTGACCACTGCATGGAAAATCTGGATATTCAATTGTTATTACTTCATTTTGATTATCATAGTTTAGATAAATATTCCAAACATCGTGATTTAGTGCTAATGGCTGGTAACCTATTCCATTCCAGGAACCATTAAGCCATTCTGTTTTTTTATTTTGTGCCTTTAGGTTAGTTGATGAAATAATTATAACAATTAATGCTGCAATAATAACAATCGAATTTTTCATGGTTTAAGTTTTTAAGATTAATTATTATTAAAAAGTAATTGGCTTTATTATTAACGTTATCTATGTTTAATTATTGCATGAAATTGTAGGCTAAGTTTTTAATATTCTAACGAAAAGAGCTAGATGTAATTAGTGATTGTAATGGTTTGATAAACAGAATGTTAAGTGTATTTTTTGCAAAAAAAAACCGGATTAAATTAACCCGGTAAGTCTTTATTTTTTTAGTGTTTAAAATGTCTAATTCCAGTAAGCACCATTGGAATTTTATGCTCATTACAGAATTTAATAGTATCTTCATCACGGATAGATCCACCCGGCTGAATAACGCAATTTATTCCTTCTTTGTATGCAATTTCGATAGAATCGCTAAATGGAAAAAATGCATCCGAAGCCATTACAGCTCCATGTAAATCAAAGCCAAAGTTTTTAGCTTTTTCAATTGCCTGTTTTAATGCATCAACTCTTGATGTTTGACCTGTTCCACTTGCTAAAAGTTGTGAATTTTTCACAAGAACTATTGCGTTGGATTTTGTGTTTTTTACGAGCTTATTTGCAAATAAAAGATCAGTAATTTGAGTGTCGTTTGGTTTTAATGTTGTAGCAAAATTCAAATCTTTTTTTGTCTCAATTTTTGAGTCTCTATCTTGTACCAAAACTCCATTTAATACTGTTCTAAAGGATGTTTTCTGAATTTCTGCAGGTTTATGCAACAAGATAATTCTATTTTTCTTTTGTTGCAATATTTCAAGAGCATCTTTGGTGTAATCAGGGGCAATAATTATCTCAAAAAATATTTTGTTAATCTCTTCTGCGGTATCGTGATCTACAATTTTATTCACAATAATAATTCCGCCAAAAGCAGATACTGGATCTGCTGCTAATGAGTCTTTCCAAGCTTCGACCAAAGTTTGTCGTGATGCTATGCCACATGCATTATTGTGTTTTAAAATAGCACAGGTAATATCTGTAAATTCACTTATAAGGTTTACCGCTGCATCAATATCGAGCAGGTTGTTATAACTGATTTCTTTACCGTGTAGTTTTGTAAACATACTCTCTAGATCGCCAAAATACAAAGCTTTTTGATGAGGATTTTCACCATATCGTAAAACAGTATTTTGATTTTTAGATACTTTGAATTGTGTATAATTATTATTGTCGAACCAATTAAAAATTGCTGTATCGTAATCGGAACTTACACCAAAAGATTCACGAGCATAACGACGACGAGTTTCAAGATCGGTATGGCATTTCTGTTCTTCTAATAGACTATGCAAATCGTGATACTGGCCCATATGAGAAATAACCAAAACATCATTGTAGTTTTTTGCCGCGGCTCTTATCAAAGAAATTCCACCGATATCTATTTTCTCAATAATTATCTCTTCGTTTGTTTCATTCTTAACAGTTTGTTCGAAAGGATAAAGGTCAACAATTACTAGGTCGATTGCTGGAATGCCATATCTTTCTGTTTCGTCTTGATGAGTTGCATTGTCGCGAATAGATAAAATTCCACCAAAAACTCTTGGATGCAATGTTTTTACTCTACCATCTAAAATTGATGGATAGCCTGTTAAATTTTCAATTTTTACCGCTTCAATTCCAAGAGAGGTAATAAAATCCCAAGTACCACCTGTTGAATAAATTTTAACGCCGTATTTGTCTAGACTTTTTACTATTACATCAAGCCCGTCTTTGTGATAAACCGAAATAAGTGCCGATTGAATTTTCTTTTGCATAGAAATATATTTTAATTTCGGCTCAAATTTAAAATTTTTGAATAGATAAAAAAGGACAAAAACTTAAAAGTTTTGCACAATTTTTAATTAAAGAAAAATCAATTTTCTCTACAATTCTGCAATAAAATAGTATTTTTGTAATGTTCAATAAATATTTATAGAACTGAAAGAGATTCAATTTGAATTATGCGTAAAAACAAGATAGTATTCAAGAAAAAAAGCAATTTTGGACTTTTTAGATATTTTCCATTGATAATTGCATTTCTATCAGTTGTTTTGCTCATATTCGATCTTGGGTTTAATCATACTCCTGAGCAACAAAAAACAATAGATTTTCTTTTTCTTTTTACGATTGCAATCGGAGTTCTTTCTGTAATTTTTAGATATTTTTTCAAATCAACAAGACCACGCCTGAAAGCAATTCCATTTGATTTTCTTTTTATTGTGTTTTTAACACTCGTATTTCTTGTTCGAATCGACATGTTGGTGGAAGACTTGAAAATTATTAATTATTTTAATCGGGGAATTTGGGTTTATATTTCCATTCTGTTTGTTTTTATTAGAGAATTTTCGGAAGTTGAAATAAATTTAACAAGTAAAAGAATTTCTCCAGCTCAGATTTTTATTCTTAGTTTTTTTATATTAATAATGGTGGGTAGTCTTATGCTATTGTTGCCAAATGCCACAAATGGAAATCTATCGTACATTGATTCTCTATTTACTTCAACCAGCGCTGTTTGTGTTACTGGTCTTATTGTTGTTGATACAGGAACGTTTTATACTCAATTTGGCCAAATGATAATTCTAGGTTTGATCCAGATTGGAGGTTTAGGAATTATGACTTTTGCAAGTTATTTTAGCTACTTTTTTAAAGGAAAATCGACTTTTAATTCTCAACTTGCTTTGCAGGATATAACCAGCTCTGATCGAATAGGCGAAGTATTTACTGTCTTGAAACGGATTTTGTTTCTCACTTTTTTGATTGAGGCTGTGGGAGCTGCACTCATTTTTTATTCAATCGACAAGTCAATAATTCCTATCTTTGGAGATCGATTGTTTTTTTCCATTTTTCACGCAATTTCTGGTTTCTGCAATGGCGGTTTTTCAACTTTTAGTAACGGATTATTTGAACCATTAATAAAATTCAATTATCCACTGCAAATAATAATTGCATGGTTGATTATCTTGGGAGGTTTGGGATTTCCTATTATTTTCAATCTTTTCCGATACACCACAAATTTTGTCAGAAATAAAATGCGTAGATGGATTACAAAAAAACCAATTGTTTATTTCCCATGGATAATTAACATCAATACTAGAATTGTTATAATCACAACTTTTATTCTTATTGTTGGAGGCACTGCTTTCTTTTTTGGACTAGAATATAATCATACTTTAGCAGAACATAGCACTTGGGGGAAATTTGTAAATGCTTTTTTTACGTCAGTTACCACGCGAACTGCTGGTTTTAATACAATTGATTTCTCTCAGATGACAATTCCTGCCACTTTAATAGTCATTTTTTTAATGTGGGTTGGAGCGTCTCCTGGATCTACTGGAGGTGGTATTAAGACTAGTACATTAGCAATTGCTGTTTTGAATTTTTTTAGTTTGGCAAAAAATAAAACTAGAATCGAAATATTTCGCAGAGAAATTGCTGAAAGCTCTGTAAATAGAGCATTTTCAATCATTTTCTTGTCCTTTATTGTTATTGGCTGTTCGGTATTTTTATTGTCTATTACAGACTCTGATAAAGGTTTGCTTAATCTTGTTTTTGAGTCCGTTTCTGCTTTTGCAACAGTTGGCCTTAGTAGAGGTATAACAGGTAGTTTGAGCGAGGGTGGGAAAATTATTCTAATAATTACAATGTTTATTGGAAGAGTTAACATGCTCACGATTTTGATAGCTTTATTTAGTAAGTTTAGTCATTTAAAATATAGATATCCTAGCGAAACAATATTGATAAATTAATTGTGATTGAAATTTTTTTAAGAAAAAGTTAAAACAGAAAATATGAAATATATTATTATTGGGTTGGGAAATTTTGGTTCAGCTTTAGCTGAGAAACTTACGAACTCTGGTCATGAAGTAATAGGTGTCGATAAAAACTTAGATAGAGTGGAAGGGGTAAAGGAAATTGTTACGCATGCAGTTTGCCTCGATAGTTCAGATCCGGAAGCCGTAAAAAGTTTACCTCTAAAAAATGCAGATGTGGTAATTATTTGTATTGGCGAGAATGAGGGGGCTAGTATTATGGCTACTGCTCTTATGAAAAAAAATAATGTAAATCGTCTTATAAGTAGGTCTATTTCACCGTTGCACCAAAACGTTCTTGAAGCAATGGGGGTAACTGAAATAATGTGTCCTGAGGAAGAATCTGCTGAAAGGTGGGTAAAAAGATTATCAAACACTGGCGTGATTAATTCATTCGAGCTAACTAAGGGTTTTGGCGTAATAGAGGTTGAAGTTCCAATGAAATTTGTGGGAATGACTCTTGAAGAAATCGGTTTTATCAAAAACTTTAATATTATCGTTCTTACTACAATTAAAAAAACATTTAATAAAAATATTCTTGGCGTCTCAAGACCTGTTTTTCTTCAGCAAGGGATTCCAACTGCCAAAACTATGTTTGAAGAAGGAGATATCGTCGTCCTGTATGGCAAAAATGAAGATATTCATAGCTTATTGGCGGAATAAAAATAGAAACTCCCAACTCCCAACTCCGAACTTCGGACTTCAGACTTCAGACTTCAGACTTCGGACTTCGGTCTTCCGTCTTCAGTCTTGTTAACTATAACCACTC
>JBBQCZ010000037.1:0-27376 GCA_038319215.1 Bacteroidales bacterium
ACTTACTACTTACCACTTACCAACTACCACTTACCACTCACCACTTACTACTTACCCTCACCTCTTTAGGTCCCTGAGCAGCCAAAGCCCTGGCATGTGTGTGTCGAAGGGCCGTCTTCCTCTTACTTCACTTTCTTCAAACTATACAAATCTGTTCTTCGGTCTTGCAGGTTTCTTACACTTCCAAATTGATGTAATTCACGCAATAGTCCGATATCGACATCTGCAATTAAAATCATTTCGGTATTTGGAGTTGCTTCAGCTTTTATACCATTAGCAGGAAAAGCGAAATCGCATGGCGTAAAAACCATTGATTGTGCGTATTGAATATCCATATTATGAACTTTAGGCAAATTCCCCACACTACCAGCAATAGCTACATAACATTCGTTTTCGATTGCTCTAGCCTGGGCACAACTTTTCACTCTTGAGAATCCATTTTGAGTATCAGTAAGATAAGGTACAAAAAGTATATCCATTCCCTCATCAGACAACAATCTGCTTAATTCGGGAAATTCCACATCATAACAAATCAAGATGCCAATTTTCCCGCAGTCTGTATTAAATGCTTTTATAATTTGGCCTCCCTGCATACCCCACACTCTAGCCTCGTCTGGGGTTATATGGATTTTTTCGAATCTTTCAACATTACCGTCTCGTTTGCACAAATATCCAACATTATACAGCTTGCCATCTATTATTTCGGGCAAACTCCCAGTAATAATATTTATATTGTAAGAAATTGCAAGCTCGGCGAATCTCTTTACCAAATCGTTTGTGTGAAGTGCCAGTTTTCTTATTGCATCAGCTTCTGACAAATGATTATTTTCAGCCATTAATGGAGCATTAAAGAATTCTGGAAACAGAGCGAAGTCTGCTCTATATCCCGAAACGGCGTCAATAAAGAACTCGGCTTGTTGCATTAGTTCATCAATATCTTTATAAGCTCTCATTTGCCACTGAACAAGTCCAAGCCGTACAACAGTTTTTTTAACAGAAGCTTGCGTTGTAGGTTTTTCGTAATAAATATTATCCCATTCAAGCAATACAGCAAACTCATTCGACTCTTTATCTCCTTCTAAATATCCCTTGAGAATTTTTGCAGGATGAAAATCATTGGACATTTGAAAATCGAGAACTGGATCGTGAATTTCTTTATTTTTAACCTTCTCAATATACACTTTTGGTGTCATCTGATCTGAAAACTTATGATAATTGGGTATTCTACCACCAAAAGCTATTCCTCGCAAATTCATTCTTTCACATAGTTCTTTACGATAATCATAAAGGCGTCGTCCTAATCTTAGCCCTCTAAATTTTGGGCGTATAAAAATCTCAATTCCATAAAGGACGTCACCTTCATATGTATGAGTGTCAAAATTACAATTCCCAGTAATATTTTCGTAACTATGATTGGACTCAAATTTATGATAATCAATTATTATAGCTAAAGCACAACCAGCAAATTCATTATCAATCTTAATTGAGACTTGGCCTTCAGGAAAAATTTCGATTAGTTTATCAATATGCTCTTTACTCCAAACTAGATTAGGCATTTTACTGTATGCTTCTTTCATTGCAATTACAAGCTCTTCATAATCATCGGTAGACATATAGTCTAATTGTATATTCTCTATATTCTGCATATTAAATGGATTTTTTCGATTGCAAATTTAAAAAAGTTATTACTTATATTTTTCAAAATAAAACAAATATTATTAGCTGACAATAATCCTCGAAATATTGATGGGCAAACGTGCTAATACCTGATAATTTAAGTAATTGCTCATCTCACCAAACGAGGCAATTGTAATCGATTTTGACTTTTGTTTACCTATTATTATCACTTCGTCCAATGGTTTCGCATCTTTAATATCGGTAATATCGACACTGATTGTGTTCATTGTAACCACTCCAACAACTTTTGCCTCTTTGCCATTTATTAATACGTGACCAACATTACTAAGTGTTCTGCTATAACCATTATTATACCCTACCGGCACGATTGCAACTTTCATATTTTTTGAAGCCTGATAACTAGAGCCATAACCGACAAATTCTCCTGTTTCAATATTTTTAATTGCCATTATTACAGATTTCCAACTTATCACACGCTTCAGATCCGATTCTTTGTTCCCAAACTTTGTATTTCTAGCAATTAGAACCTCCTGAGTTGGCCAAAATCCATATTGTGCAATTCCAATTCTAACCATATTAAACCTTGTTTCAGGATATAAAAGTGCGGCTGAAGAGCTCGCGGTATGCACTTTTTTTGACACAAGGCCATTACTGTTAAAGTATTTTAAATATTTCTTAAATAAAATCAATTGCTGTTTTATTCTCATATAATTTGAAATACTTTCAGCTCCCGCAAAGTGGGTACAAATTCCTTCAAGTTCGATAAATTCAATATTATTTTGAATGATATCTATTATTATATCGAAATCTTCGGGTTCCAATCCGGTTCTATTAAACCCGGTTTCTAATTCTAAATGAATTCTTGCCTTCTTTTTTAAACTATGAGAAATTGTAATGACTTTTCTCAAATTTTCAACATCATAAATATAAAATTCAATGCTATTATTTAATACCCACTCCAAATGGTCGTCGGAAATAAATCCAAAAATCATAATTGAAGATTTTTTTGAAATGAACCTCTTTACCTCTTTTGCTTCAAATACAGAGAAAACAGAAAAATGATTTATTTTATTTTCTTCTGCAAGAGGAATAATTTGCTCATAGCCATGCCCATATGCATTTCCTTTGACAACAGAACTTATCAATACGTTATCTCCAACCACCTTCTTTAAAAAATTGATATTGTGTTTATATGCGGATTTGCTAATATTTATTTCTGATGTATTTGTCATAATTTAAAGTAAAATATTTTTATAGATAGTAAAAAACATATTTATTCCAGTTTCAATTATTTCATCTGGAAAATCGTAGTTTTCATTGTGTAATTGTGGGTGGTCCTTACCTGCTCCAATTCCAAAAAGAGTCGATTTTGAAATTTTAGAGAAATGTCCAAAATCCTCACTCCACCTAAAAGGCAGTTTTAAATTTGTGAAATCGTTTTTAATTTCTTTGGCAGCTTCGACAACTATTTTAAAAGCCTCATCGTCATTATTACTAGCAGGAAAATCTTCAACAAAAGATATTTTTTGCTCTATTGAAAACTTTTTGCAAATACCTTTTATTAGTTTTTCGATATTTTCAATCAGCAAATCCATATCATCATTACGGTATGAACGAATTGTGATCATAACTTTCGCATCTCCTGGAGTAGTTCCAAAAGCAATTTCGCCAAGTTTAATGTGAATGATAGTTGCTAAAACTAAATCTTTATATTCCGTTGATTCATTTATTTTATTGACTTCTTGAATAATATCAGCAATACATCGGTCTGGACTATTGCCATTTTCTGGATATGCGGCATGAGATGGCTTTCCCTTAAGCTCTACAATTACCCCGGTTGATGCAGAAGAAAAAGAACCTTGTCTTAAGCAGACTGAGTTTTTAGTATAGCCGGGTAAATTATGAAATGCAAAAGAAAAATCAGGTTTAATTTTCTCGAATTTAGGATCGTTTATCACAGCCCTTGCTCCAAAACCGGTTTCCTCTGCAGGCTGAAATAACAAAACCAATTTTCCTCTTTTGGGACGATGTTCGTTAACAAGTTCGGCCAAACCGCACAAAATCACGGTGTGTCCGTCGTGACCACAAAGATGAGCTATTCCATCATTTTTCGAAATATACGACAAGCTATTTATTTCTTTGATTGGCAAAGCATCCATGTCGGCACGAATTAAAACTGTGGGTCCTGAAACTTTCGAATCAAATACATAAGCAAGTCCAAATCCGCCTATGTTTTTTATAATTTCATCGGGTTTTAATTGTTCTAAAAAATTGATTATTCTGCTTGATGTTTCATTTTCATGACCCGACAATTCTGGGTATTGATGGAGTAGTTTTCTAAATTTTAGTATTTTTTCAATTTGAATATCGAGCATTAATATTGTTTAAAATGACAATTATGCTCGCAATATACAAAAATTTAACGACTTTGCAAAACAATAAGTCATTGTATTTGCAATACTTCTAGAATTTTATTGTGAAATTTAGTAAAAGAACAGAATGCTAAATTTTGACAAATCGCTTTATATTCGCATCCTTATCTCCTTCAAATCTAATGATATAAATTCCCTTTTCAAGAGATTTAATATCAAGTGATTTTTCTACACCGTTCATCTTAGATTCATACACTTTCTTTCCTTGCAAATCGAAAATTACAATATCCGAAATATTATTTTTCGGATTATCATTTCTTATAAAAAGAATATCGTTTGCAGGATTCGGAAAAATAGAAACCCCAGAATTAAAATTATCAGTAACATTATTTAAGCCATCTTCAACAATACTAATATCGTCGAGATACAAATTAAACATTTGTGCTATACTGTAACAGTAAAACCCTAAATAATAAAAGCCATCATTATTAACTGTGAAATTGATTATGTTTTCCTGCCAAGTAGTATTTAACAAAGCAGGATAATCTCCGAGTTCTGTCAGCATTGCAGCAGAGTTTTGAACATCGCCAATCGCAACTTTGAGATTCTCAGGCCAAGTATCTTGTTCAATTTTGTTCCAAAAACTAAGTTTATAAGCAAATTGTTGTTCCAGATAAATACATTTAGTAATCAACCAGTCGTTTGCAGCAGCAAAATCGGAATAATCATAGCGCGCACAACCCTGATTTGTATGTCCTTCGGCAGTTATAAACTGCCATGTGCGATTATCTTCATTAAGATTTTCGATAGAATAAAACTCATATTCAGCGGCTGTTTCAAATTCGCACAAATAAGGAGCATACGAAGCATCGCGATTTTCAACATTAATTTCAATGGTATCGTTAAGTAAATTATTGTCGTCACTCATAGAAGTATAAACCATCAAAGAATGATTACCAATAGTAGAAAAATCGCCATAAGCTTCAAACTGAAAAATTTTATTCTCACCTGGTAAAATTTCGTCAGTAATCATCTCTTCAACTACATCATTTCCGTCAAGTTTAAAAGAAATTGGAATATTAATTAAAATATCTGAGCACATATTACGAACTTTCACAACAATAATTTCATTACCTAAATCACATGAAGATTGTGGTGCAACAATTTCAGTTACTTCAATATCAGGTTCAACAAGTTCAACGATATTAATATTATCGATAATTGCATTTAACATATTTGGTTCGCTAAAACAATTAAATCCCAGATAATATGAATCGGTTGTATTTACAGTAAAATATATTTCCTTTTGATTGTATGAGTCGTTTACAAAACCTAAAATTTCGTCTAAAGCAGTATTCATTAAGTCACTTTCTGGTCCAGAACCAATAGAGATTCCAATATTTTGTGGCCAATACATTCCGATTGATTGATAATCAAAAGTCAATTTATACAATTTCCCAGCTTCAAGTTCGAGACATCTAGAAAAAACCCAATCGTTTGCAATTTCAGAACCTCCTTGATAATAAACACAAGGTTCTCCACCAGCAGAAAAATGCCACGAAGCTCCATCAGTGTTTGAATCTTCAAACAACCAGCCATCGCGACTTTCGTTTGTATCAAATCCAGTACTATACGGAATGCTAGAACACGAGACATTCAATATTTCGGTAACTGTAGTATCGTTTTCGTTGTATGTATCGCAGCCAAGTTCAGAATATACTTTAACATTATAAAGCATTCCCGGATTTTGAGAAAAATCGTATAAAGTTGAAAATTCAAATTCGTAACTACCATGAGCATCAATTGTTGCTGTAATTGTTTCGGTAACAGCTGTTGAATTATTTACTGAGTATGAAATCGGAATATCAGTTAAAGGATTATTGCTGTAATTTTCCACAATTACCTTTATTGCTGCTGGTTCGGTAAATGTATGTGCAAAAGGAGCCGTAATTTGAGACATTTTCACATCACAATCAAGTGCTGGAAAGATATTTATTATAATCATATTGTTTGCTGGGAAAGCAATTTCGGGCAAAAGGAAATACCCATTTCCGCTACCATTATCGCCCCAGTTTAAGTGTACATAATCCAAAGCATCGTAACCATCGCATACAAATGCGTGTCCGAGCATCAACATTGGTTCCCAACCGGCATACATAACTGGTCGTCCATGATCAATTTCATTTTTTAATATTTCCACCCATTCTGTCCATGTATAATTGCTCTGATACTCCATAACAGCGCTTTGCGAATAACCAAAATAATTAAAAAATGCACCAGGACTCATTGCAGCACTTGAAGTTCCGCTTCCATAAGCCATATTTACAGAAACTCCGCAATGATACATTAAAGTTGCGAGTGCAGAATTTTCTTCGGTTGGCTGAGCAGCTGGCATATTTGCCCATAAATATTCTGTTTCGCCAAAATTTGCCGATTGAAGCCCGTATCCCTGCGCAGTATAAGAATGCTCACCTGTTCCAAACTGTGGAAAAGACCAATATTTCATAATCATTGCCATTGCGGTGGCAGTACAACCTGTGGCAGAATGACCACAAGATCCAACCGCATCAACTGGACAAGAAGTGTTATAATAACAACCTTGCCCCCATTCCGGTGTAGTCAAAAGTCCAGATTTTAAACTTAAACTATGATATGTTCCATTTTCGATCAAAACCCAGTCTGGATGTAAAATCATTTCCGAATAATCAACTTTCTGCATTTCCATAGCCATACCATCAACAATATCCTGAATCCACTTTTCTGCAGCTATCGGAAAGCTAACTACATCATGGCTTCCCGTTAACGAATAGCCCAGAATTGGCGTAAAATAATTATCCATACTCATAACCACAAATCCGCCAGTACTAATTGAAAATACTGAGACTAATTCAAGTCCATCAGCATTATATGTTTTTGTAGCTGTAACAGTAGCATCAGAAACATTAGATTTTTGTTGCGAATAAAATTTTAACGCTGTTTTTTGTGCGTCCTTTACAGAAACGGGTGAACCAATCAAGGTATTAACAATTGCGCCAAAAACAAAAACAAAACTGAATAATAGACTTTTCTTTATCATAAAACTTCATGGTTTAAAATGCAATTTACAAAAATAACAGTTTGCTTAGTAAAACTTAAGCAATAATTTTAATAAGATCGGAGTCAAACATAAGATAATTATCGAAAAAACACGATTAAGCTATTCGATTACCCCATCTTTAATTGTAAACATTCTGTCAGTAAGCTTCGCATGCTCTTCATTATGAGTAACAATAACAAATGTTTGTTCGAAACTTTTTCTTAAATCGAAGATAATATTATACAGGTCTTTAGCATTTTTTGAATCAAGATTACCTGATGGCTCGTCGGCAAGAATTATGGTTGGGTTATTTATCAATGCACGCGCGATAGCAATACGCTGTTTTTCACCACCCGACAATTCGTTTGGTTTGTGCTGAGCTCTATCTTCGATATTTAAAGCTTTAAGTAATTCTTTCGCTCTATTTTGGACTTCAGATTTACTTTTTTTTGCAATAAAGCCAGGAATACAAACATTTTCTAAAGCAGTAAACTCAGGCAATAAGTGATGAAATTGAAAAACAAATCCAATATGCTGATTTCTGAATTGAGACAATTTATTTTCATTAAGTTGGCTAGTATCCACATTATTTATTAATACTCGTCCGCTATCAGGCTTTAATAATGTTCCAACAATCTGCAATAAAGTTGTTTTACCAGCACCACTTGCACCTAAAACAGAAATAATCTCCGACTTACCAATTTCGAGTTGAATACCCTTTAAAACCTGTAAGTCACCATAAGACTTATAAATATTATCAATTTTTATCATTCTAAAAATATTTGATGTAAAGTTAGTTTATGATTTGTAAAAATAAAATTACGGTTGATAAAAAATTTGAATTTTGTTGTCAATGATAAAAATGAGCCTGTATATCAATGCTTAAGGAAAAATAAAAGATATAAACATGTTTTTCATTTGCCAATGTGAATAAAAAAACTTGATGTTTTTAAATAACAGACGTGTTTAACCGTTTCAAAGTATTATTTTTGAGTTTGAAAAACTAGAATAAAAAATGGCAGATACTAGGAAGAAATCGAATCAGAAACAAGAGACTTCAATGGAAAGTTTAAATGCGATATTTGGGAAAATGCCTCCACAGGCACCTGATTTAGAAAAAGCAGTTTTGGGGGCCTTGTTGATTCAAACCGATGCAGTATTTTCGATAATGGATGTACTAAAACCCGAATCTTTCTACGAACCAATGCATCAGGAGATTTACCGTTCAATTTTAAATCTCGGAACAAATCACAAACCAGTTGATATTATAACAGTTGCACATGAATTAAAAGCGAGAGAAAAACTTGATTTGATTGGTGGAGAAGTGTATTTATCGGAGCTTACAGACAGGGTTGCAACTGCTTCGCATCTTGAGTTTCACTCCAGGTTAGTACATCAAAAATACATCCAACGTGAGCTAATCAAAGCTGCTGCAGAAATACAACGAAGGTCTTATGACGAAAGCGAAGATGTAGAAGTACTGATAAACTTTGCAGAAAGTGAAATTTTCAACATCTCAGAAGGGAATATAAAGAGTGAAACTGTTCAGATAAACTCTTTACTTGACAAGGCACTTACAGCAATAGAGGAAGCGTCAAAGAATAAAAACAAATTAATTGGAGTACCAAGTGGCTTTAGCGCAATTGACAGATACACTGCTGGATGGCAACCATCTGATTTAATAATTCTTGCGGCTCGTCCGTCTATGGGAAAAACAGCATTTGTACTTTCCATGGCACGTAATATGGCGGTTGATCACGACAGACCAGTAGTGTTTTTTTCGCTAGAAATGTCATCATTACAGCTTGTTAATCGTTTAATCTCTGCAGAAGTAGAAATCCCAGGTGACAAAATCAGGACTGGCGATCTTAAAGAATTTGAATGGCAACAATTAGAATCAAGAGTTAAAAACCTTGAGACCGCTCCTATTTTTATCGATGACACACCAGCAATTTCGGTTTTTGAATTAAGAGCAAAGTGCCGTCGTTTAGCAAGATCACACAACATTCAAGCTGTAATAATCGACTATCTTCAGCTAATGACTGCAGGAGTGGACATGAAAGGAAATCGAGAGCAAGAAGTTTCAACTATTTCGCGTTCTTTGAAGGCGATTGCAAAAGAATTAAGCATTCCAATTCTTGCTCTATCACAGTTAAATCGATCAGTAGAATCGCGTTCTGGTGATAAACGCCCACAATTGTCAGATTTACGTGAATCTGGTGCAATTGAGCAAGATGCAGATATGGTTCTCTTTATTCATCGTCCCGAATACTACGGAATACAAACCGACAGTGAAGGAAACTCATTAATTGGTATGGCAGAAATTATTATCGCAAAACACCGTAATGGAGCAACTGGTTCTGCTATGCTCAAATTCAAGAAAGAATATGCAAAATTTGTTGACTTCCAGGAATTTGGTGGTTTTGATAATGGAGAAACTTTAAAACTAGAATCAAAAATGAATTCTGGGTTTGATTTAAACGATGACATTCCGTTGAATTCTGATTTTATGAAAACTGGCGGAATTACTGATGAGAGCCCTTTTTAAAGAGCATTAACTAATTTGAATACTAGGTTAATTTTTCGCCCATTATTATTGGTGCATGAATAGGTTTGATTAATGTTTTTAAACAATTGTCTTCTAAAAGTATTATTACACTTGAGCCCATTTCGAAATAGCCAACTTCCTCACCTTTTTTAATAATAACCGGACTTTTATAAACTGTTTTGGCAAAAATCCCCTTTCTGATATTTGTTTTTAATCCTGAATCAAATGAAAGTCTAACTTTGCCAACCATCAAAGCTCCTACTAAAATAAAATTAAAACGGCCGAAATTTGATTTGCCCGAGAGGACAATTCTCTCATTTCGACAGTAAACACGATTCTTTCTTTTAACAGTTTTTTTACCAACAGAAAGTAGCGTTCCCGGCAAATAAGTTACACTTTCAATTTCCATATCAAAACAAGCATGAACCCTGTGATAGTTTGCAGGTGAAAGATATAAAACGGCATAAGAGTTTAAATTTGAAAAATCAGAACAAATAAGATCGTCTATATAATAATACTTTTGCTTTACGAATATTTTATCGTCAGGATCTATTTCTCCAAAATCAAACACAAAACCATCAACAGGAGAAATCAAACCTTCGCTAATATGCCTAATATTTGGCTTAAGGCTTCTGGTAAAAAAGTCATTAAAGCTTTTAAACCCTTTTTTAGGAATTTGGAACTCGTCAATATTTATTTTGTACTTTTTCTTATAAATGAAAATTAATAAACGAACAAACCATTTCGGTTTTTTAAGATTAGACAAATAACCAGCAAGCCGAGAAGTAAAGTTACGATAGTTTTGTTTTTGAGGCTTAGGTTTATTCATTAAATTATTTATTGTTAAAAAAATTCATTGTTCTTTCTATTCCAGAAAGAGGGAAAGACTTGATAGCATCGCAAGCTAAATCTATTCTTTCGGACATCTTTTCCAATTCTGTTTTATCCCACTCACCAAGCACATAGTCGACTTGTTGACCTTTTCCGAACTCACTACCAATACCAAACCTCATACGGTTGTATTCATTTGTAGCGATGGTTTCTTCAATATTTTGCAATCCATTATGCCCACCGCTACCGCCTTTAGACTTTATTCTTAAAGAGCCAAAAGGTAAAGCAAGATCATCAACAACAATAAGCATATTTTCTAAAGGAATATTTTCAAATTGCAGATAATAATTAACGGCCTTTCCACTCAAATTCATAAAAGTGGTTGGTTTTACCAAAACCAATGTTCTACCTTTTATTTTAATCTCAGCCCGAAAACCATAGCGTTTATCAAAAAAAACAGTGCCAGATTTCTCTGCAAGAGAATCCAGCACTGTATATCCAATATTGTGTCGAGTATTTTTATATTCAAAACCCGGGTTGCCCAAACCTACGATTAAATACTTCATGGTTTAGGAAAATTTGTTTATTCAGCAGCTTCAGTTGCAGCAACAGCAGCAGCAGCAGCAGCAATATCATCTTCGTCTTCTATAATTGCAACACCACGAGTTGAATTAACAGAAATGATGATATTTGCTTTAGGATCAGTAAATGTTAGTTTATCCGACACTAAATCTTTAATTTTTATAGATTGGTTAATTTTCATATTAGAGATATTAACCTCAAATGAATCAGGAATATCATTCATTAAACCAATAACAGATAACCTTTTGATAATTTGTTTTAATTTACCACCAGCTTTAACGCCAGGACATAAACCAACAATTTTTACAGGAATTTTAATTTTAATAGGTTTGGTAGGATTTATCTCATAAAAATCAATATGTAAAATTGAATCAGAAACAGGATGAAATTGTAAATCTTTTACAATTGCAGTATAAGTCTTACCAGCAATTTTAATATCAGCAAACATTACTTCAGGAGTATAAACTAATTTACGAACTTCTGACTGTAAAGTGTAAAAGTGAATGTTTTCTTCTCCACCATAAATAACACAAGGAATAGCTTTTTCTTTTCTAACTTTTTTTGATGCTTTTTTTCCAACATCTGTACGCAAAGTTGCGTTAATTTCAAAATGTTTCATTTTAAACAAATTTTAGCGTGCTACTAAGCTCCGACACTTCGGATCCCCATCACACATTTGACAATAGGGCGGCAAAAGTACTACATATATTTTAAACCTGCAAATAAGATTTTGCTACATTAAAAAAATAATCAACATATTTTATTGCTCTTACAAATATACCCCCATGTTTTATGCAATGTTGATGAAAAATAATTAATGTGCCAGCTAAATAATTTTCGATTATTTAAATCTAACCGGTCCCACAATACCATGTAAACAGGAAAAATATGCATTATTCTATTACATGTTATAAATAATTTTGATTATTTATGATTTATTGATTATATTTACGCTTTATTTATATTGTTTATTAACTAATTAAGCCATACAAACAGCATATTGTGACAAATAACGTAAACTACAAATATGATAAGGATAATTGCATAATGTATAAAATACATCATGGCAAAATAGATATGGAAACAATTCGTAATTCGTGGGAATGGGCATTCACAAATAAAATTATTCCAGAGGGAACGACCAAATTTATTCTTGATTACACAGATGCAGTGCTTGATTTTAGTCCACGAAATGTTGATGACATTATAAATTATTATGCAGAATTTCCTGAGTATTTTGCTAAAAACAAATATGCAGTAGTTTCAACCGATCCACACAATGTTGTTATAACTACACTTGTAAGACGAAAAGACGCAAGTTCCAAGCCTTTTTCCACTATCGAAGCTGCTATATTATGGCTTAACCAATAATTTCTCTATTTTTGACAAATTTTAATTTTAAATTATGTCAAATTATACTATTCGTAAAGCAGACGAAAATGATTTTCCACAAATACTAGAAATGATCAAAGAACTAGCTTTATTTGAAAGAGCTCCCGATAAAGTTATAAATAGTGTTGAATACATGAAGCAAGAAAAAGATTTATTTGGTTGCTTAGTTGTGGAAAACGATAATTCTGAAATTATTGCAATGGCATTGTATTTTTATGCTTATTTTACTTGGGTAGGAAAGTCATTATATCTTGATGATCTTTATGTTAAGCCCGACTATAGAGGGAAGGGAATTGGCAGTTTGTTGCTTGATGAAATTTACGAAATTGCCAAAGCAGAAAACTGCAAAAGATTAAGATGGCAAGTAATTAATTGGAATACTCCTGCAATAAAACTTTACGAAAAAGCCGGAGCTACTATCGATAACGAATGGAGCAATTGTGATTTCGATTTCGAGCAGATTAAGAATTTCTAACAGTCAAATCATCTAAATTTTACAGAGAATAAATTCCTTTAAAATCACAATTTATTTTAATCTCATATTTAGTTTTTTACCAAACTCATAGCCAATTTCAAAAACCTCGTCATTAAATTTAGTTTCTAACATGTGGTACTTTGAGATATTTGCTGGTTCAATGTAAATCTGACATTTACTTCGATTGTACCTTGCATTATTATCGAGACTAATTTGGAAAGTGCGAGTTGCTACATTAAATAAATTGTCAATTTTATCAACTACCTCATTCGGAAATATATTTACACCAATTATAATTTCGCATTTTCGAACAAGCGGCCTCACTGGCAAATTATCTACTAAGCCTCCATCAACATAATAATGATTACCAATTTTAACAGGCGAAAACAATACAGGAATAGATGCAGAAGCTTGTACGACATTATGGAGTGACCCAGAATTAATATATTCGGCTCTTCCAGTATTTAAATTTGCAATACAAACATACAAAGGTAATTTAAGGCCATCAAAAGAGTCATTTGGTATTGCTTTTTTTAATTCTTGAGTTAGATTATCAAGACTAAACAATCCATCAGTAGGAATGTGTATCTTAGATAAATTAGAGAATTTTTTCTTTTTCAACAATTTAAAAATCTCATCAGGAGAATAGCCTGCGGCATATAGCGAGCCAACAATCGCCCCTGCACTCGTACCCGAAACACATTCTGGAAAAATACCTTTTTCATGTAATGCTTTTAAAACTCCGAGATGTGCAAAACCTCTTGATCCACCTCCACCCAAAGCAATACCAATTTTATACTTTTTCATTTCCAATATTGTTAAAATGTAAATTTACTAATTATTCACACAATAACAAAAACAGATTTATTACTTTTTTATTTCATAGAACAAAAAAAACAGTCATCTTTGCCCTTTGAAATTCAAAAATACAATGAATGTTAAAAGCATAACAAGATCTATACTTATTTGGCGTCTTAAAAAAATTAAGGACAAAGATTTCATGCTCATACTTGCCATAATCGTTGGTATATCAGTAGGCTTGGCAGCAGTTATCATGAAAAACACTGTTCACTTTGTGAGAGAAGTAGCAGTTTATCTAGTTGAAAGATACTCTTTTAGTTATTTTTACATTATTTTCCCTGCGATTGGGATTTTACTAACTGTACTTTTTGTAAATCTTGTAGTTAAAAAGAAGTTAGGACATGGTATTCCGATGGTACTGTACAACATGTCCAAAAACAATGGAAAGATTGAAAAACACAATATGTTTTCTCGCATTGTAGCCAGTTCACTTACAGTTGGTTTTGGTGGGTCGGTTGGATTGGAAGGTCCGATTGTAGCTACTGGTGCAGCAATTGGGAGCAATATAGGTCAATTATTTAGGCTCAATTACCGTCAAATAATTCTTCTTATTGGCTGTGCAACAACGGGTGCAATTGCTGCAATTTTTAAAGCTCCTGTTGCCGCAATAGTATTTGCAATTGAAGTAATTATGCTAGATCTTACCATGGCGTCCCTAATGCCTTTGTTGCTTGCTTCTATATCTGCAGCATTAACTTCATATTTATTTTTAGGTCAAAACTTCATTTATTTTGTTGAAAAAACCGACCCATTTATTCTTAGAGATGTTCCATTTTACATTTTATTAGGAATTATTGCTGGTTTACTCTCTGTTTATTTCTCAAAATTGTATTTATGGCAGTCCAAAATTTATGACAAGGTAAAATCCAAACGAAAAAAACTTATTATTGGGACACTCATACTTGGGGTACTTATTTTTCTATTTCCATCTTTGTACGGTGAGGGTTACGAGGCTGTAAACTTAGCATTAAAAGGAGATACAAGTTTTCTATTTTCAGACACATTATATGCTGGTTGGACAAGTTTTATAGGCATTGCCTGTGTTCTTGGATTGATATTATTACTTAAAATTTTTGCAACAGGTGCCACTTTTGGGGCTGGTGGTGTTGGGGGAATATTTGCACCGGCATTATTTCTTGGTGCAAATTTAGGTGTATTGTTTTCAAAAATTGCAAATTCAATGGGATTTAAAATTTCTACAGCAAATTTTGCACTTGTAGGAATGGCTGGACTAATTGCTGGAATTATCCATGCACCACTTACAGCAATATTCTTGATTGCTGAAATAACTGGAGGGTACAATTTATTTGTCCCATTAATGATAGTATCAGCAATTTCGTTTTTTACAGTTAAGCTATTTATGCCAAATTCTGTTTACACAATACTTCTAGCAAAACGTGGAGAACTATTAACACACAATGCCGATAGCAATATGTTAACCTTAATGAAAACAGAATCGCTAATAGAAAAAAACTTTTTAACAATTAAGGAAAACGCAACTTTGGGCGATTTAGTCAAAGTTATTTCTAAATCTAGTAGAACTATTTATGTTGTGGTTGACAAAGATAATATATTAAAAGGCTTAGTGTGGCTTGACCATGTTAAACATCTTATGTTCAAAAACGAACTATACAATACAACTCTTGTGAAGGACCTAATGTACATTCCAGACCCAATAGTTACGACGGCTATGAGTGTGCGTGAAATTGTAGGTTTATTTGAAATCACCGACCACTATAATCTCCCTGTGGTTCAAGACGGCAAGTATGTAGGTTTTGTTTCTAGGGCTAAAGTCTTTTCGAATTATAGACAACTATTAAAGAAGTTTTCGGACGATTAATTTGCATTTAAAACCTCACTCAAATTTCAAAATATTATTGTATTTTGGTAAAAAAAAAGCTTTAAAACATTATAAGTTAATGATTTGTTAAACATTTTCTGATTTATCATTCTAATTAAGGTAATTTTTGATTATTATTGTAAAATATTTAACTAAACTAAAATTATTATGAGAAAAAATCTACTTTTATTGTTTGCAGGCTTACTACTTGCGGCAGGTTATCTTAATGCTCAGGTAATGTATTCGGATGATTTCGAAACATATACCGCAGGACAAGGCATTGCTCAACAAGAAGCAAACTTTTGGGACACATGGACCGGAAGTCCTGGCTCAACTGAAGATCCAACTGTTTCCGACGCTTATGCTTATGCTGGAACAAAGTCTGTTATGGTATCTGGATTAAATGACGGAGTTATTGAATTCCCTGATTATACTACAGGTCGTTATCGCATTGAATTTTACATTATGGTTCCTGCTGGAAAGCTTGGGTACTATAATATTATGCAAAACTTTAACCCATCAGGATCTGGCTTAGTTTGGGGTCTTCAAGCATTGCTAAAAGATGGTGTTATGAGTATTGATGGCATGGGCTACGGTGCTGTTGATTACAACTACACACCAGGAACTTGGTTTAAAGTTCAGCATTTTATTGACCTTAACAGCGACTGGGTAGACATGTACATTGACGATGTTCTTGTTCATGCATATCAGTGGAGTAAAGGCGTATCAGGAACTGGCAATTTAAAAAAACTTGATGCTTTCGATTTTTATGCTTGGGATGATGATGGCACCGGAACACCAGAATACTATATGGATAATTTCCTAATCGAAGAAGTTGAAACTCCTTATGCTCCTTCAAATTTTGCATATACAATTGAAAACGGTAATGATGTAATTTTAACATGGGATGCTCCAGTTGACGGAACCCCAGAAAGTTATAGTATTGCTCGTAACGGTGATATTATTGGAACAACAACAGAACTAACACTTACAGACGTAAATGGTTATCCTAATACTTATGAATATTCTTTATTAGCTTATTACGGCACAAGTTCAGGTTATTCTGCCCCAATTCCACTAGAAGTTGTTATTGCTGGTGGTAACGAAAGAAATTTAATGATTTACGAAATTTTCACAAGTGTAAACTGTGGATATTGTCCAATTGCTGCTGGTGCTGCAGATGGAGTTATTGCAGATGGAAATAATGCTGCAGTAATCGAATATCATATTAGTGGTTTTGGAGAAGATCCTTTCTTTATTACATCATCTGATGGAAAAGAAGATTACTACGAACCTTTCTATGATGCTGAAGCTGATGGTGGAATTGGATATCCTGGTGTAATTTTCAATGGCGAAGCTGCTATTGAAGGCGCTTTAGCTGACGTTGCTACAATGAAAGAATTGTACATGTATTATTATGACGACATCATAACCAAACCATCTGTTTACACTCTTAGCACAACTGTTGATCCAATTTCAACAAGTCCTTATGTCTTCAACTTAAACATTGAATTAGAAGAAACATTCCCATATTTTACAGAAGAAATGAGATTAATTGTTGCTCTTACTGAAACAGATATCGCTTATACTTGGCAAACTGAGTCTCAGCTTAATTTTGTTAATAGAGGTATGTATCCAGATGAGAGTGGAACAATTTTAGACTTCTCTAGTCAATCTACATTTAGTACAGTAATTCCAATTACTATCGACCAAACTTGGAATGTTAACAATTGTGAAATAGTAGCTTACATTCAAAAATGGGATGATGCTTATATTCAGCAAGCAAGCAAAGTATCTTTGTACTCATTTACAAATAACGAAATAGCAAACCAATTTACAACTTCAGTTTATCCAAATCCAGCAAATAGCGTTCTTAATGTTGTTGCTGACGAAACAATCAATAATATTGAAGTTATTAACATGGCTGGTCAAATTGTTTCAAACAATAAACCTAACTCTGGTAATGCACAATTTACCGTATCTGATTTTGCTGCTGGAGTATATTTTGTAAAAGTTTATACTCAAAGTGAAGTTACAATTCATAAAATCACTGTTGAATAGTAAATAAAACTCATATTTGAAAAATGTTGGCATTTTATGCCAACATTTTTTTTTATTTACTGTTCTCTTAGTATGTTTGTAAAAATTTTACCAAATGATTGATGTAAATAAAATAAGAATCGATTTTCCGATACTCAACGAAAAAATATATAATAAACCTTTGGTTTACCTCGACAATGCCGCAACCACTCAAAAACCGCAAATAGTAATTGACACAATTTCAGAATACTATTCAAAGTATAATGCAAACATACACCGTGGAGTCCACTTTTTAAGTAATTTCACAACTACTGCAACCGAAAATGCGCGCACCACAATTCAAAACTTCGTTAATGCAGGCTCGCACGAAGAAATAATTTTTACGCGTGGAACGACAGAAGCTATTAATCTAGTAGCATTTTCATTTGGCGAAGCATTTGTAAAAGAAGGAGACGAAATCATAGTATCGGAAATGGAACACCACTCGAACATTGTTCCTTGGCAGATGCTATGCGAAAGAAAAAGAGCAAATCTGATAATTTTCCCATTCAACGATAATGGAGAACTTGAGATTCAAAAGCTTAACAGTTTGATAAATAGCAGAACTAAAATTATTGCAGTTACTCATGTTTCAAATGCTATGGGAACAATAAATCCTATAGAAGAAATTATTAAAACAGCTCACGCAAAAAACATTCCTGTTCTTATTGATGGAGCACAAGCTGTGCAACATATAAAAGTTGATGTACAGAAGCTAGATTGCGACTTTTATGTTTTTTCTGGTCATAAAACTTATGGGCCAACTGGAATAGGAGTTTTATTCGGCAAAAAAGAAATACTTAATAATATGCCGCCCTATCAAGGAGGTGGCGAAATGATCGCAAAAGTTAGTTTTGCAAAAACCACATACAACGAATTACCTTTTAAGTTTGAGGCAGGAACACCAAATTATATTGATACAATCGCACTTGCTAAGGCAATTGATTATATCGAAGGTGTTGGCTTGGATGAAATTGAAAAATATGAAAAAGAGCTATTAGATTATGCAACAAATCAGATTAAGGCTCTAGATTGGATAAAAATCATTGGCGTAGCTGAACATAAATCAAGCGTATTATCTTTTGTAATGGAGGGCATTCATCCTTCAGATGCAGGAGTTCTGCTCGATCAAATGGGAATAGCAATAAGAACAGGCACTCATTGTGCGGAACCAGTAATGCAGCACTTCGGAATTTCAGGAACTGCTCGCGCATCTTTTGCATTTTACAATACTTTTGAAGAAATTGATAAACTAATTGAAGGTCTGAAAAAAGTTAAAGCCATGATTGGCTAGAATAATAGTTAACACTACTATATTCATAAATAAACTCTAAATAGCGAGTCAATCTACAAGCTTTATCCTAACTTTGTCAGTTAATTACATAATTCATTTTAAATGAAGAAATTGCTTTTATTTATAACACTTTTAAATGTGTTTATTACGATAGGATATTCTCAAGTTGAATCTATCATTCCATCTGACAAACCAAAACTTGTTGTGGGAATCGTTGTAGAGCAAATGCGCCAGGATTATATTGAAAGATTTTGGGATAATTTTGGTTCTAAAGGATTTAAAAAACTCGCAATTAACGGCACATATTGTCAGGATGCTAACTTTAATTATAGTCTTACTCAAACGGCTCCAGGTTATGCAACAATTGTAACAGGTACAGAGCCATCAGAGCACGGAATAGTTTCAAATTTTTGGTTTAATCCATTAACTGGAAAAAAGGAAATGTGTATTGAAGACCAAAGATGCAAACCGATAGGCAATAAAAATTCAAAAGGAAATTATTCTCCAAAAAACATCTTCAGCACAACATTTAGCGACGAGGCAAAGCTATTTAATAGAGGGAATTCAAAAATTATAAGTATTTCTTTAAACCCAGAAGGTGCAATTATATCTGGTGGCTTTACTGCCGATGCGGCATATTGGTTCGATCAAACAACGGGAAATTGGGTAAGTTCTTCATATTATATGATTTCACTGCCTACTTGGGTGGATACTGTAAATAACAAAAAAATGCCTGATGAATATCTAAAACGTAGTTGGACGCCAATGTTGCCAATTGACCAATATAATGAAGTACTTCCAGATTCTAGTATTTACGAATTTGGAATAGATGGAGTTTATAAAGTTTTCCCATATTACTATACCGACATTACAAAGACAATTCGAGGCTACGAATTACTCACGATGATTCCCGAAGGGAACACTCATACTACTGACATGGCAATTGCTGCTATTTACAATGAGAATTTAGGAAAAGACGACAATACCGATTTCTTATTTATTAATTATACCGTTTCTGAAAATATTGGTAAACTATACGGACCACAATCCATAGAGGTACAAGATTTATTTTTGAGACTTGATGCCGATTTAGGACATTTAATTGAAGTAATTGAAGAAACAGTTGGTAAAAACAATGTTTTAATTTATCTTACTTCAAATCATGGCGTATCAGAAACACCACAATACTTGATTGACAATAAAATGCCGGCAGGAAGTTTTAAGCAACATTATATTCTTGCTTTACTCAAGTCGTATCTTAAAGCAGTTTATGGCGAAGGCGAATGGATTCTCGACTACAGCAACAATCAAATATTTTTGAATAAAATCCTAATTGAAGATTCGCAAATCCCACTTGGAGAATTCCAAGATAAAGTTATCTCATTTATTATTAATTCGACAGGAATATCAAATGCTATAAGTTCAATCCAATTTCAGAATATAATTTTCAACAAAGGAATGCCTCAAAAAATGCAAAATTCCTTTAGCCAGAAAAGATCCGGCGATATTATGATTTCACTAAAAGCTGGTTGGATTGAAGATGTTCCTTATGCTACAGACCACAATTCGGGATATAAATATGATACAAATGTTCCGCTTATATGGTACGGTTGGAAAGTTAAAAAGCAAAACATTTTTCGCAACATAAATATAACAGACATCGCTCCTACCATCTCCATGATTTTGGGAACTCCAGCACCACCAGCAACAACAGGCACCAGCCTTCAAGAAGTTTTTAACAATAGATAATAAACCGTTTTAAACTTTATCCTTAAAAATCAGTTTCAACAACATGATTAATAAAAAACTATCAAGTAATATAATATCTTTAAACTCTTAAAAACGAATAAATTATGCTTAGTTATATCGAAGCAATAAAAATAAGAAGATCGATTAGAAATTATGATAAAAAGCCAATCGAAAAAGAGCTTTTAGTCTTAATAGATGAGATGTTAAAAAACCCAGCTATAGGTCCTTTCGGCAACAAACCAAGATTTGTATTTATAGAAAGACCAGCAGCTAGGGAACAATCAAGAGTAAAATTGGGAACTTATGGGTTTATTAATCATGCAGCTTATTTTTTAGGTGGTTGCATAGAAGATTTCGAATTTTCAGAAGTCGATTATGGCTATTCACTTGAAAGAATTATTATTGAACTGACTCGAATAAACATTGGAACATGCTGGGTTGGAGGTACATTCAAACGTAAAGATTATGAAATTCTTTTAAAAACTAGCAAAACTGAAAAGATTCCATGTATTACACCAGTAGGATATAAGGCAGAAAAAAAATCATTACGCGAAAGAATGGGTTTAGTACTAACAGACGGAAGCATACGAAACGAGTTTAACTCAATGTTTTTTGAAGACGACCTCAATAACCCTATTCAATTTAACCCATCGGATAAATACCACCAGGCCCTTGAATGTGTTCGCAGAGCACCTTCGGCTATAAATAAACAACCATGGAGAGTTATTAAAACAAATAATAAATATAACTTCTACATAATGCGTGATAAAATGGTTGGAAAATCAAAAACAAATGATCTACAAAAAGTAGATTTAGGAATTGCTTTGGCGCATTTTAAACTAGCTCTCGAAGAACAACTCGTTGTAGGAAAATGGCATATTTCAAATCCAGAAATTAGCGATATGGAGTACATTATTAGTTGGGTTGGAGAATAAATATTGGAACAAACAATCTAGTTTAAATATACCACCCTTAGTTAAAAACACCCTAGTAAAAAAAGCGGATAATTGTAAACTACAGCTGTCTCAACTCATCCTCATAGTCAAACTGCAAATCTTCATGCAGGCTGTTAACAGCTTTGACGATCAATTCCGCTTGCCTATCGTAAATATTCAGCAAAGTTGTATTACGTTGAATTGAAGGGTTCATTTCTTTTAATTTCTTACAGAAATGCAAAAGAAGCTCAACTTCTGTCTGTTTCTTTTTTGAATAGCGAATATGTTTCTTTACGTCGCGCAATATTTTACGTACATTTTTTTTCAATAAATAGGGTGTTTTTCGATTAATGAGTTTGAATTCCTCATCTATCTCAAGCTTAAGATCTTTTACATAAGACATTTCATCAGCCGCCTCGAAAAGCAAATATGTTAGAAGCTCTTTATTCTCCTTTTTATATTTGGTCAATGCCAAAACAAGATCTATCAGTTCTTCCTTAGAACGATGTTTCAATTCTTGCTTAAGTTGACTTAATGATGCCGGTTTCATAAATGCAAAAATATAAAATACATTGGTTATGAAGTAACAAATTGCAAAATAGATTAATAACTGCAAAAATCACGATTCGCATTAACATATTAACACTAAGCAAATAGCACAGAACTGATAAAACGATAAAGCGATGAACTAAAAAAAACAATAAATCACAACTTGAAAAGATATATCTTTGCATCAGAAAAAAATAGACAAAAAATGGTTAAAATTTCAATTGATCCGATAGGAAAACTTTTAGGTTTAAGATATAAAGCTCACCCATGGCATGGTATAGATATTGGCGCTGATGCACCAAATGAGATAACTTGCTTTGTAGAAATGGTTCCAACCGACACTGTAAAATATGAAATCGACAAAGTAACTGGTTATCTTACTATTGATAGGCCACAGAAATTTTCAAGTATTTTGCCTGCTCTGTATGGTTTTATTCCGCAAACATTTTGTGGCAAAAGAGTTGGCGAACAAAGCGCAAAATCTACAGGAAAACCTGATATAAAAGGAGACGGAGATCCACTAGATATTTGCATTCTTACCGAAAAAGATGTTGCTCACGGAGATGTTCTTGCACGTGCAATTCCAATTGGTGGTTTTAGAATGCTAGATGGAAATCAGGCTGACGATAAAATTATTGCCGTTCTTAAAAATGATGCGGTTTACTCTCATTATAAAGACATAAGCGAGATTCCAATTGCTGTTGTAAACAGACTAAAACACTATTTCTTAACTTACAAAGAAATGCCGGGTGAGGCAACAAAACGCTGCGAAATTTCGCATATCTACAACCGCGAAGAGGCACACCAACTTATAAATCTAGCAGTAGAAGATTATAGAGAATATATTGAGAAAATGATGTTTGAATAAATTCTAAACTGCTTTTGCAGTCTAGAAGTTCCAAAAGACAAAAAAACAAGCTCCAAAAGACAAAAAATACAAGTCCCAAGCTCCAAATTCCAAAAAAAACAAAAAACAAAAAATCTCGAACCATAGGTTCTGGATTTTTTGTTTTTTGGAACTTGAAGCTTGGAACTTGAAACTTTTCATTTGGGCTATACACCACTAAATCCCCAAAGGGAAGCCTACGCACATTGCAATAGCTGGCTGGCTCCCTTTAGGGACTTAGGGGCAGGGATGGCAGACAAATGTTAAAACAAAATGAAGCATTTTGGAACTTGGAGCTTGTTATTTGTTTATTTGGAGCTTGGAGTTTGTTATTTTATTTTCTCTTTCCAAGCACCAACCAATTAAACAACAACATCGCTACAACAGTGCCTCCACCAATTGCCGCAAAAATCATCCAGATATTATAAGGGTGGTATGTATTCCATAAAAAAGTTGTTAGCTCATTACTATTCATATGCATAAGCTCTGCTGCTTTATTAATATAATCGGTTTGTGAAAAGCTATCTGAAATTTCGGGAACTGATAATTTTCGAGAGGCTACTTCTTGCTGCAGTAAGCTTATTTTATCAGAATATTTCTGATATACATCACCCGAAAGTAATCCTGCAAAGAAATTTCCCCCAGCCATTGGCAAAAAACTACAACCCATATAAAGGGCAGTTTTTCCTTCGGGAGCAATTTTGCCAATATATTCGGTAATCTTCGGTGAGCCAGCCATTTCGCCAAGCCCAAAAATAAGAATACTGACAAATAGAAACATCGGATTGCTAGTCATAAAAGTCAACGACAAACCAATAGTTGAGACCAAGAAACCACTTATCATAGAATGAATTGGTTTCAATTTCATCACAAAATAAGATACTGCAATCTGAAAGAGAATAATATACATTGCATCAATATTGGTAAGCATTTCGGCAGCAATCGTTTTATCGGCAGTTCCAACCTGTTCGGCAAACCATGGCCATACTTTATAAATACTATTGTAAACAATTGAAGTGTCCATCCATTGATCAATAAATACAGGCAAAGTGTAAAATAATTGATTATACATTGTCCAAAATCCAACAATTATTAAAAGAAAAATCAGCAATTTAACGTCTCTTAATGCCTCCCAAATATTTCTCAGAATTTTCAATATTTCCTCACCAAAGCTTGTTTGAGATTTGGTTCTGGCAGGCTCCTTAAAAAATAGAATAACTATAATTAGATTAACAACAATAACTGATGCTGAAATATTAAAGACATAATGCCAGTCGTGTTGACGAGCCAACGAAGCAACAATAGGTCCTATAAAAGCGCCAATATTTACAATCATATAAAATATTCCAAATCCGAGGGATGATGTTTCGTCGTCTGTGGTTTTTGCGATGCAAGCTGATATAATTGGTTTAAACAGTGCCGCTCCTAATGCAAGCATTAGAAAAGCAGCAAAAACCGATGTGTATTCAGTTACCTGACCGAGTAAAAAATACGAACCTGAAAGCAAAATATAAGCAATAATCAAGACTTTTTTATATCCGATTCTATCCGCAATTGCCCCAGTTACAACAGGAAGTAAGTACAAAAAGCCGACTACAGAACCCATCATCATTCCCTTTTGAGTTTGCGAAAAGCCCAAAGCTCCCGAATCTGTAGAACCTGTTAAATAAAGTGCAAAAACCATAAACATACCATACCAAGCCCATCTCTCGAACAACTCCATTGTATTTGCTACCCAGAATGTTTGCGGGTATTTTTTTAATATCTTGAAAAATTTTGGCATAAGATCAAGTTTTATTGCAAAGCTAAAATTTTATTCGCACGAAAACAGTATATTTGTATCATTCAACATACAAATTTACAACTATGAAAAAAATACAACTGATTTTTATCGCAATCTTTGCACTTAGCTCTGTAGTTTTAGCACAAACCGATCTTCCTACAAATTACGAATCTGTAACTATCGAAAATCAAGTTTGGATGGCTAAAGATTTGAATATTAGCACTTTTCGCAATGGGGATATTATTCCTGAAGCCAAAACTTCGGAACAATGGACTAATTATTACACTGCTGGAAAACCGGCCTGGTGCTATTATGATTTTAAATCGGTAAATGGTAAAAAATATGGCAAACTTTACAATTGGTTTGCGGTACACGACGAACGAGGCTTAGCACCTGAAGGATGGCGTGTTTCTAACTGCGAAGATTGGGACATCTTAGCTAATTATGCTGGAGGCACAGATGTGGCGGCAAAAAAACTTAGATCGGAAAATGGCTGGCAATTTGACCAAAATGGAACTAACGAATATGGGTTTAACGGTTTGCCAGCAGGTTCTATAAATGCTTATGGAATGTGTGGCGACATAGGAGCTTGGGGCTCATGGTGGTGTTATAATCCAAAATCAAATCCAGTTTACGGAAAATACCTAAAATACGACAGCGACAGACTTGAAGAATATGCCAGCTATCTTAAAACAGATGGACTTTCGGTAAGATGTATTCTTGATAATAAAGAATAAGAATTATACTTTGAAAATATTTGCACGAAATTTGTAAATTTGCGAACTCATTAACCAAAAAAATTGAAAATGAAAAAATTATTTTACTCTTTTATCCTTTTACTAATATCTGTAAGTACTTTTGCATTCGACTTCGACCTTAGTTCAGCTGTTCAACGTCCAGGAACCAATGATGTTTATATTGGAGGAACTTTTAACACTGTAATTGTATTTGACATTTCAATTGGAAAAACAACTCGAACATTTGAAATACCTGAGGGGATTAATGATTTGCAGTTTAATCAAGACGGGAAGATATTGATTGGCGCCTCATCCTCAAAAGTATTTGTCATTAACCCAGATGACGGAGTTATAATTAATACAATCAGTGGTGGAGGATTTCAACTATTTACATTAAGTCCATATTTTATCTCTATGCAAATGTATGGCGATACTAAAGCCATAGTTTACAATTCGACTACCGGCGAAAAAATTAAAGAAGTTCGTTGCGATTTTCAGCCTAAAGTTTGTGGATTTAACAAAGACTTTAAAACTTTGTACATCGTAAGCGCTAAAGTAGCAATCGAAGAATCTGACGAAAATAAGTTTTTAAATCAGAAAATAGAAAAAAGCGCTGGTTACAATTGTTATAATTCTGCTTACACATCCAAGCAAGAAGACAAAAAAGGTTCATTGATTATGAAATATGACATGGAAAGCAATGCTGTAATATCAAGCATTATCTGTCCTTTTGATTTCGGTGGCTCATTTGCATTGGCAGTAATTCCTGTTGGTGACGAAATATATATTTCTGATTGGGATATGCTAATAAAAATCGACAAGCAAGGTGTATCAACAGCAATAGAATGTGAAAAAGCTGGATTCGCTTATGCAAACAATTTCACTCCTGATTTTAAAAACATTATAATTTCTTCAACAAAATCTGGAAATATTTATAACATTAGCGAATCAAAATGGATTGAATACAGTCTTAAGCAAGCCTATGAATTTGCATATACTGCAGATATTTTCTCTACTAACGACAAAGTTTGGATTTTAGCTAAGGACTATACCCTCTCATCTATGAAGTACAATGGCGAAAAAGTTGAATTTTTCAAAATAAATGAAGGGAGTAAAAAAGGTTTCTCAATTTATTACACTAATGGTTATTCAAAACCCGAAGACCGTAGTAAAGAAGCTGGAATTATCAATGCAGAATTAACAAAACGAGGACTAGCAAATATTGATCTCGAACAGTTTATTGGCAAATCGGATGTTGTACTTGCAACATTCAACACCGTAACTGACGCCGAAGCCTTTACTAAAATTATTAAAGACAATAAATTGCAGTATCTCACGAAAATTGCTCCAGCGAAATAAGTCAGAATTCAATTATTAAACTGAAATCTACACTTCACCGTTCTTAATTCAGTTGTTCTATTATTCGTACTTCATAGAAAGTGAAAATTGAACTCAGAACAATAGAGCAATAGAGCAATCGAAGTTAGAAGTGCTGACGCATACCGAATTCGCCGTTCTTAATTTTCCGCCGCGGCGGATTCTACTATTCGTACTTTATAGAAAGTGAAAATTGAGCTCAGAACAATTGAACAATAGAGCATCGAAGTAAGAAGTGCTGACGCATACCGACTTCGCTGTTCTTAATTCATTTGTTCTATTATTCGTACTTCAAGTAAAGTCAGGTTGAACTCAGAACAATTGAACAATAGAAGTTAGAAGTGCTGCCGCATACCGACTTCGCCGTTCTTA
>JBBQCZ010000038.1:0-26984 GCA_038319215.1 Bacteroidales bacterium
CGACTTTTTACTTTTATAAATAATTGCAAAATTTTCAAACACTCAAACGCTTTAATCGCAATAGTTGTGCGACGCTAACCGTTATTAACGGTTAAGTAACGGTTAAGTAACGGTTAATTTTTAGCTTGAAATATTGATGTGAAAACTGGTGATTTTGCAATATTTTGCAAATAAACATAAAATTGCAAACACTCAAACGTTTTATTCGCAATAGGTGTGCGATGCTAACCGTTATTAACGGTTAAGTAACGGTTAATTTTTAGCTTTATTTTTGATGCGAAGGCCGCTGATTTTGCAATATTTTGCAAATAAACATAAAATTGCAAACACTCAAACGCTTTAATCGCAATAGTTGTGAGACGCTAACCGTTATTAACGGTTAAGTAACGGTTAATTTTTAACTTGTATTTTTGATACTAAGGCCGCTGATTTTGTAAATACGAGTTTAGCCAGTGAGTCAATCTGCATGATTGTAATTTTCTCTTTATTTTCATTATTTTTCTTAGTTATGCAATAAATATCTTTTTTTATATTTGCGGTCATAAAAAAAACTAAGTATCAAAGGCATTGAAAAAACTGTATATCCCATTCTTAACTGGCTTAATTATTTTCTTTTTGTTGGCATTTGTTCAAGTTAAAGTTGAAAATCCGATGCTTTTGTCGGAAAGATTTTTTTCTGGTTTTGGCTGGTTTCAAATTGCAATAATGTCTTTATTGGGTGGTTTTGTAGCTGGTAAAATGTTGGATAATTCAAAAATATCACGCTGGCGAACAATTAGCTGGACTGTTTTTTCGATTGTCTTCTTTTTGCAGCTAATTCTGGGTTTGTTAGGTTTTGAAGATTTTTTGATGACTGGTAAGTTGCATCTTCCAATTCCTGCAGTTGTTCCTGGTGGCGCAATTTTTAGAATGGAATTTTCTTTTATGCCAATTTTATTTATCATTACTGTTCTTTTAACTGGCCCAGCTTGGTGTAGCCAATTGTGCTATTTTGGCGCATTTGATAATATTAGTGCTGGTCTGAATAAGAAAAACAGAAAGATAAATTCTCGAAATCTTAAACTTATTAAGAGCTTTTGGCTAGTAATTTTTGTTGTTTCTGTGCTTTTTTTGAGAATGTTTGATGTCTCTATAAAAACTGCTGGAATTATTGCTGTTATTTTTGGTTGTGTCGGACTACTTGTAGTTGTTGTATTTAGTTCCATAAGTGGCAAAATGATTCATTGCGTGTACTTCTGTCCATTAGGAACAATCTTAAATTATGCGAGATATATTAATCCTTTTCGGATGTGCATCGACAGTACTTGCACCGATTGTATGAAATGTTCAAAATCGTGTAAATATCTCGCGTTGGAAAAAGAAAATATCGCTAAACGTAAGCCGGGATTTACATGCACAATGTGTGGCGATTGTTTAAATTCTTGTCATACAAATTCAATTAAGTATAAGTTTCTCGGTTTGTCGCCTGAGCGATCTCGCAAGCTTTATGTTGTTATTACAATCGCGATTTATGTGGTTTTTCTAAATGTTGCAAGAATCTAACATATTTCATTATTTACGATTGGGATAATTTTGTTAATTTTACAAAAAAACTAGATGTTTAAATACTCGAAAATAAAATCTCCAACATTTGTTATTAATACAGAAATTGTTCGCAATAACATTAAAACAATGATGGATAAACTGCCTGCAACCTGCACATTTCGTCCTCATTTCAAAACTCATGACAATAAAGAAACCGCGGCAATTTTTAAAGAATTTGGAGTAAAAAAAATTACTGTATCGTCAGTCGAAATGGCAATGTATTTTAGAGTTTTGGGCTTTAAGGATATTACGATTGCTTTTCCTGTCAATATGCGCGAGCATAGAAATCTTAATAAACTTTCGAAAAATACAAAAATAGGATTGGTTTTTTCAAATATGGAATCTGTAAAGCAAATTTTGGGCAAACCGCTAATAAATGCTTCTGCTTGGATCGAAATAGATACTGGTTATAATCGTTCTGGCATATTGTGGAACGATTACGAACAGATAGAAAAGTGTATTAGTTTAATTTCTGAAACCCCGCATCTTAGTTTTAATGGTTTTCTTACTCATAATGGTTCTACTTACGCATTAAAGACTCAAATAGATATTTTAAAATCATCTGAAGAGTCAATAGCTAAAATGAAAAATCTTAAAGAACGATTTGCTGCATTTGAACCAAAAATCTCCGTTGGAGATACCCCTGGTTGTAGTTTGATGACTGATTTTGATGGAATTGACGAAGTTCGTCCTGGCAATTTTGTGTATTATGATTTTATGCAATTAGAAAAGGGGGTTTGTACGCCTAATGATATTGCAGCTACTGTGGTTTGTCCTATTGTTGACATTAATGCTGATAGAGACGAAATTGTAATTCATGGTGGAGCTATTCATTTTAGTAAAGAGTTCGTAAAATCTGGCGAATCGCAAAGTTTTGGTCGAGTAATAAATCATATCGGAAAAACTACGAATGCAGTGAATGAAGACCTTATATCATTATCACAGGAACATGGAATAATAAGCATTAAAAATGGAAATATTGGAGATTATAATGTTGGCGATTTGGTCGAGATAATTCCTGTTCATTCTTGTTTAACGGCCAATTTGATGAAGGGGAGAACATTACATTATTAAAATCCCTATTATCGTTCATCTGTCCATCAGCTTTTGCTACTTACTACTTACCCCACACTACCTACTACCTACTACCTACTGCCTACTACCTACTACCTACTACCTACTACCTATCCCGAGCCTTTGGCTCGAGGATCCTCGAGCCAAAGGCTCGGGACTACCTACCCATTATCACTCACCATCCAAGCTCTTAAAATATTTTGCAAAATGCTGATCTTCCCTTAAAGTATGATTAACAAGCCAATCAACAAGGAAAATCTGTATGCGGAACATTAAGAATATTTTGCTCTTTTCTTCGTTTAAAATCTCCATTTTTATCGTTTCAAATGATTTTATAAAGTTGCGATGTTGTCGCTTTTGACGTTCGAGAAATGGATAATTATTTGCCTCCAGAAATTTTTCCTCTGTTCTAAAATGATGCGTTACATAGTCATCTAAAAAAGCCAAAAGTTTTATTGATTCCGACTTGTCAATATTTTTATTAACGGAATTAATCAATTTCATTGATGTTGTAAATAGCTGAAAATGTTGACTGTCTATTTCCTTATGGCCAGTGTTAAAAGAGTCGTCCCATTCAACAGGATGAATTAATTCTTGCACTCGCTGATCAATCCCTTTTGCAAGATAATCATTACATCTTTCAAGATAGATTTCTACTGGTTTATCTTTTGGATTTATTGTAAGGCATTTCTCTAACAGATCTTTAGCTATTTCTATTTCTCTGTAATGATAATGTGCTAGTGCTTCTTCGAAAATTGATTTAGTTTCCGTTTTAAGCCTTTTTGATTCTTCACAATCATTATCAAATACTTCGTAAACTGATTGTGGTTGTGACTTTCCTTTAACAATTACTCTGTCAATAAAACGAATACAGAATTTGTTTTTTTCATTGAGATTATTAAATGTGTTTTCGCCAATTAGTAAATTTACTTGATAATTTTTAGTTAACTTTTCAAGTCCTGAAGCTAAATTTACAGCATCGCTTATAACTGTACATTCCATACTACTTGGTCCACCAATAGTACCCAGCATGCACAAACCTGTGTTCAATCCTATACCTGCTTTTATTGGCGATTCATTATTTGCAATACGCGAATTATTGAATGTTTTTATCTCCTCGAGCATTAAACATGCACTTTTTAACGCAGTATCTGCACTTGTAGGAAAAATTGCCATAATGCCATCTCCTAAAAATTTATCTATTATCCCATTGTGCTCAACAATGATTTTTTCCATCTTAAGGAGATACGAATTTATAAAATCAAAGTTTTCTTTAGGAGTCATTTCCTCCGAAAGCTTTGTGAATCCACGTATGTCTGCAAAAAGTATAGTGAGCTCTTTTTCTATTTGGTCGCCAAGTCTAACATCTTTAATATTTTCTTTACCTAATAAATTTAGCATTTTATAAGGAATAAAACTGTCCAGTAAACTTTTATTTTTACTATTACTTTCCAAGTCATTGTTTGATTCCAAATTATTGTGGTCTTTCATTTTTTTATTTTTATCAATGTCTTTTAGTATGAAATTTTGATAAGAAATATACTTCTGTAAAAAAACTAAGTTACTGCTTTTTTATGAATTCGTAGTTTAATTTGCGATTAATTTGTCATTTTTTTAAAGAAACCAATCTTTGCAATATTATTCCGCTTATAATCAAAATTAAGCCTATTATGGTTGCTGATTTTATTTCTTCTCCAATAGTCATGTTTACAATGAAAAGTGAGATAAAAGGAGCAAAGTAAATAAGATTACTAACTTTTGCTGTAGTTTTAGATAATGATAATGCTTTCATCCAAAGAAAAAAAGTAACGCCCATTTCGAATATGCCCACATAAGTAACGCCAATAATTCCGTTTAATTTTGGGAAAACAATATTTCCATTAATTATAGTGTAAATAAGAATAAATAAAAATCCAAATCCGAAATTCATAAGAAGTTTTACCGATTCGTCGCGTTTGTCTTTTACGTTAAGAATCCAAAATAGTGCCCAAACTACCGTGCTTAAAACTGCGAGTAGAACACCATAAGAATTTGTAAATTTGAATCCAAAAACATCTCCCCCAGTTGCAATAACAAAGCTTCCTAAAAATGAGACAAGAATTGCAACGAAGCTAATGATCGAAATTTTCTGTTTTAAAATTGGTATTGAAAGTAAAACCAAAACTACGGGCCACAAATAATTTAGTGTCAGCGCTTCCTGAGCAAGAAGTATATCGTAAGCTTGGAATAAAATAAAATAGTAGAAAAAAGGATTTAGAAAACCCATTGCGGCCGACATCAAAATTTGTTTAGTGTTTTGTTTGGCAACAAGTTTCCATTTATTCTGAAAACTTACAAATGCAACAAATACAAAAAACGACACCAGCACCGACCAAAAAAGCAGGTTAAGATAATCAACTTCGCGCAAAGCAAGTTTAAAAGCCGAGCCAACAGTTGACCAGCACAGAACAGCTGCCGCTGCGAATATATATGCTTTGTTTTGCGCTTTCATAATTTGTGCAATATTAGCAAATTTGGATGATATTTTCTGAACGAATGTTAAATATTTATGTGGCGTTCCATATGCAAAACCATAACGAACGGTTTGAATTACGGAAATTTTATCAAAAACATATCGGACTTTTTATTAAATTTGCAATTAAAGGCAAACAATGCAAACATGAAAATTACAAAAACTAAAAAGAGGTGGGGTATTATTTTATTATTGCTTGCCGTCATTGCAATACTGGGTTTTTACCCGTCGCCACCACAAGTTCCAATCAAATATTACGATAGAGAAAGTGGCGTATTGAAAACTGAAAAAGTAGCTGCTGAAAAATGGCTGGTTTGGATGTATAATAATCCAGTTGGCGAAGCAACATTGTGGGCACTGGTTAAAAGAAAGATGGTTTCGTCTATTTATGGCAATTTGATGGATCGTTCGTCATCGACTAAAAAAATACAAGCCTTTGTCGATGAATTTGATATAGACATGAGCATTGCAAAAAAACAGGATTTCAATTCTTTTAATGATTTTTTTACTAGGGAACTGAAGGATAATGCCAGACCAGTTGACACAAACGCAACTATTGCCGTTTCGCCAGCCGATGGAAAGTTATTGGCATATTCCAATATTCGCAACAGCGATTTTATCATCAAAGGTTCCCGCTTCGATATTTTATCATTTTTAAATAATGCCCCCATTGCTAAAAAATATGTTGATGGCAGTCTAATAATTATCCGACTTGCTCCGTCCGATTACCACCGTTTTCATTTTCCTGTTACCGGAAAATTATCCCAAATTACCCAAATTGAGGGCGATTATTATTCTGTAAACCCTCTTGCTTTACGCAAAAAAATTGAAATATTTTGTCGAAATAAAAGAGAATTCGTTACCATTTCAAACCCTTTGTTTGGCGATATTGTTATTGTGGAAGTCGGTGCAACTATGGTGGGGAGTATTATACAGACTTATACCGGCGATTTTGTGCAAAAAGGTGCGGAAAAAGGCTTTTTTAAATTTGGGGGTTCTACAGTTGTGCTGCTTTTTGAAAAAAATAAAATTTGTATCGATGACGATCTATTGAATAATACTTTGAATGGTTATGAAACTTCCATTAAACAAGGTGAAAGAATTGGGGTGTCGATGATTATTCCATAAGTTTCAGGTGCGTTTTGTGTGAAATATTGATGCTAAACCATGTTTTTCCTCTAAAAAAACAGTTTTAGTAACATGAAAGTTGTTTTTTTTGAGTAAATATTAGTCAGAAATGTAATAAAGTTTTATATTTGCATCTAATTTAATAATTATTATCATGAGTAAGGGAACAGTAAAATTTTTCAATAATTCTAAGGGATTCGGATTTATCACTCCAGAAGAAGGCGAAAAAGACGTATTTGTACATGTAAATGGACTAGTTGATGAGATCAAAGAAGGCGACAAAGTAAGCTTCGATATCGAAGATAGCCCTAAAGGTTTAAATGCAGTAAATGTTAAAGTAGTTTAATCTATCTTAAACATATTTGTATAAAAAAGCCTGTCAGTTATTAAACTGATAGGCTTTTTTATTTGTAGTATAAATTTCTATTTCAAATTCATGTAAAATTGGATTTTTGCGCAAAAGAGATTTTTTCGGAATGTGGGCGTCCCATTTTGCGAAAATACAAGGGACGAAATTTTTACAATAAATATTATCACAACCAACATCATTTTTTTCAATTTGATTGAAAATTCTGGCAGGAACTAATTTATCTAAAATATCCCTTTCCTAATCATCATTATCCCATCCAATCTAATTCTGGCGCTTTTAATTAGAGCCTCAAGATTTATTTGTTCTTCAATGGCAATCTGAATTTCGGCAGGTCGAATGTTTTTGTTTTTTGTTTGTAAAGATTTAAGTCTTGTAATTTCGTGATTCAAAGTATTATTCATTCTTTCAAGTCCATCAGCTATTTCTTTTTCGCCTAGCTTATCTGCAATTGCTGTAGCTGCTGAAATCATTCTTGGTAGCAAATTTTCCATCAAGGCTTCACTACTCGTAAACTCATCTGTTTTTCCATTAATCAACTGTTTATTTAGTTCATCAACTGGATATAAATCTGTTACGTCATTTCCTTTGTAATCGACAACAACTCTGATTGGAGTGTTTGGAAGAAAACGGTCAACATAAATACTTTTTTCGCCAGCAGTTTCAAGAGCAAAAATTATCTCAATTAATATTGAAGGATTTCCATTCTCTAGAAGTATAGCGAAACTTGCTTCAGATGTTCCCGATCCCAATACCAAGTCTATTGCTTCGGTTACCATAGGATGATCCCAAGTAAGAAAAGTAATATCTTCTCTGCTTAAGGCACGCTTTCTGTCAAAAGTAACCGAAAGCCCATTGTTTGGAATTGATGCAAATGTCTCAGTACTAATCTTTGCAGGATGTAACAAGTAGGTTCGGTGAGCAAGGTCTTCCATCTCTACGCCAAAATAATCAAAAACCCATGTCATATATAATTCTAAACTTTGGTCTAAATCTTCTGCAATAATTTGATTTACAAGTTTTTCGGCAACCTGAGGACGAAAAGAATTCATCTCTAGCAATCTGTCTCGACCATTTGCAAGCGTTTGTTTAAGCTCTTTTTGAAAAATTTTAGTGTCATTAATCAAGAAATCGAGTTGTTTTTCTGATTCTGAAGATGAAAAAGATAAACAAGTTTCTCGGAGTCTATCGCCAAAAAGATACGAAACTTTATTGCCACCTTCGAGGTTCTCTTCAAATGCATTTAATCCATTATCAAACCATTTTACAAGCATTTCCTGTGGACTTCCTACAATATAAGGAACGTGAATATGAATGTCTTTTTTTTGACCAATTCTGTCTAATCGACCAATTCGCTGTTCCAATAATTCTGGCAGAAACGGCAAGTCGAACAGCACGAGATGATGTGCAAATTGGAAATTCCTACCTTCGCTGCCTATTTCAGAACATAGCAATAATCTGGCACCATCAGATTCGGAAAACCATGCTGCATTACGATCGCGTTGAACAATTGTTAAGTCCTCATGAAAAATTGCAATATTAAATCCAACAAGCAAGGATAAGGCATTTTCTAATGCGAGTACTTTTTCTCTAGTTCGACAGATTAGCAGAACTTTTTCCGATTTTAGCTCCTTCATTAGATTAACTAGCCAAATCAATCTAGGGTCTTGCGAAAACTCAAAATAATGACGTGTAGAATCTGCATTAACAGTCTCTATATCTCTCGAAAATTCTTTTGACAAACGTTGTATGCAAATTCCTTTCTCATGTTCTGCTATAGTTATAGGACATAAATGGGCTTTACGCTTTGGAAATCCTTCCATTGCTGAGCGAGTATTTCTAAAAACTACTCTTCCTGGTCCATGCTGGTCGAGCAAATCTTCGATAAGATTATTGCGTGCAGAAACTCCACCTTTAGACAAGGAATCTATTCTTTTCTTTCCAAAAATATTTTCCAACAAAATCTTATCAGCGGCTTGCAAGCTTTTTCCATCTGTCAAGTTTGCGATAATATTAGCAATTTCTTTATGATCTATTGATTCGTTTTTGAAAGTATTGAAGTCGGAATATCTCTCAGGATCTAATAACCGAAGTCGGGCGAAATGACTTTCTAATCCCAATTGTTCGGGGGTTGCGGTTAAAAGCAATAATCCTTGTGAAAATCTGCTAAGCAAATCGACAACATTATATTCTTTACTTGCTTTATCGACAGCCCATTCTAGATGGTGGGCTTCGTCAACTACCAGCATGTCCCACTTTGCAGAGATTGCTTGTCTTGCTCTGGTTTCTGAATTTGCCAAAAAGCTAGTGCTGCAAATAATAAGTTGATTATCCAAAAATGGATTTCCATCGGGTGCTCCTTCATCAAGAGCAGCGCAACGTTCTTCGTCAAAAATATGAAACCACATATTAAATCGTCTTAGGACCTCAACAAACCATTGGTGGATAAGCGATTCTGGCACTAAAATCAGTACTCTGGAAATTCGTCCGCTTAAAAGTAAGTGATGCAGAATTAAGCAAGCTTCGATAGTTTTTCCTAGTCCAACTTGGTCTGAAAGTAAAATGCGTGGAGCATATCTGGAACTAACCTCATGTGCAATATAAAGTTGATGTGGAATAAGGTCAATTCTGGCTCCAACAAAACCATTTACTGGAGAAATCCTTCTTTTATAATCGAAGTCTAATGTTTTTCTGCGTAAAGCAAAAACCTCTGGCGAATCAACAATTCCCATTTTAAGTTTTTCGATTACACCATGTTTATCAGTCACATCTCCAAGTTCTGACTCTGGTAATACTCTTCCCTGGCCGCAATAGATGAAAATATTATTTGTCTCTTTTACGCTCTCTATCAACAATTTATGATTATTCTTATCTATGACAGTATCACCAACTTTAAAAACCACCCTTCGTAAGGGAGCGTTTTCTATTGAGTAAAGTCGGGTTTCTCCCGCAACCGGAAAAATTACTTGCACTCTGTTTTTACTGACCTCTGTAACTGTTCCCACTCCAAGTTCAGGTTCTCCCTCACTAGTCCATCTTTGATCGGTAAAAAAATCAGCCATTTTTGTAGTTTATTGATTTGATAATTCTACAAAAATACTAAAATCTTTACAGGAGAGATTTATAATTATGTTTTTATGGATACGGGGCTTCGAGACAATTTCGGTGAAAAATCGAAATCCCTCAGCCACCTTAGATGCGAGACAATTTCGGTGAAAAATCGAAATTCTTCATTCATATTTTAAAATGCAATATGGTGAATTTAAAAAAACAAACAAACAAATTTGGCAATGACGTTGGTGTTTTTTTATTCACATAAAATTGGATTTTTCGCAATGTGGAATGCTAAATATTGACAGTAAATATGATTTATTGTCAATATATAGTTATATTTGTAAGAATATTTATAAAATGCGACAGTTGGATTTACATACTATTGAGCTTCAAGCTGAATATGGAAATAAAGAATATTTTCATGTAGAAGATTTGTTTGATTTTTATTTGTCTTATGAACCAGCTATTGCCAAATCTGCTGTAAATTGGAGAATACACACTTTGGTAAATAAAGGTATTATCAAAAGAATTGGTAGAGGAAAGTATAAATATGGAAAAGAAAATATCTTTACGCCTCAGATTTCTCAGAAAGCAAAGAAGATAAATCAGCACGTGAGAGTGAATTTTCCATATTTAAACTATATAATTTGGCATATTAGTGAAATAAATTCGTTATCGCAACATCTTATTAACAAAGATACTTACTATGTTGAAGTTGAAAAGGATGCTATTGATGCAGTATTCGAACAACTTCGAGAAAAGTTTAAGTATGTTTTAAGAATGAAAACAAACGAGGATGTATATTTTGGTGAGATTGTAATTGTTGTTCGTTCGTTAGTAACTGGTTCCCCAACTCAAATAGTAAATAAAGTTTCCACCATAACTATTGAAAAGCTGTTGGTTGATTTGTTCTCAGATAAAGAGTTTGCATTTTCACAAGGATACGAGTTAACACATATCTTTAATAATGCTTTTTCAAAATACACAATAAATATTGACAAACTTTTAAGATATGCTAGCAGAAAGGCGAAGAAAAATGAGATTTCTGAATTTATTGAAACCATAAAATTATAGTACTGTAAATTTATTATCACAATTATAATAGAATAATGATACAAGAAACTTGCACTTCAAATGAGTGGATTGCAGAAATATCTAGGATAAATAAAGCGGATAAAGGATTGGTTCAAAAACTTATTAGGGCTCTAATATTGTTAGAAGGACTTTGTGAATCCAATCTCAAGTTTGTGTTTAAGGGTGGAACTTCATTAATGTTGTTATTTAATAATACAAAAAGGCTTTCGATTGATATTGATATTGTTGTTACTGAGCAAGTTGATAATATAGACGAATTACTATTAGAGATTGCGATGAAAAAAGGTTTTATTCGTGTAGAAGAACAACATAGAACTGTAAATAGTGAAATAAAAAAGGCACATTATAAGTTCTTTTTCCAAAACTCACTAAAAATCAATGATGTAGAATTTATTCTGATTGACATATTATTTGAAGAAATGCATTATAACAAAATTGTTAGAACTCAAATTAAGTCAACATTTGTTAAGCAGGAAGGCGAAATTATAGAAACAATAACTCCTGATTTTAATAATATTATGGGGGACAAGTTGACAGCTTTTGCTTCGAATACCACGGGTATTCCCTATTACAAAAAAGGAAAACCTATGGGACAAGAGATTGTCAAACAATTATATGATATTGGAAATTTATTTGAGGAAATAGATGATGTTGTATCTATCAAATCTGTTTTTTTTAATTTTGCACTTGTCGAACTAAAATACCGCAATTTGGAAAATGATGTAAATGTAGTTTTTAATGACATTGTTGAAAACTGTTTATCTATATCACTACGAAAACAAGTTGGAAAGGCTAATTTGGAGGTTTTACTTTTGGGGTTAAAACAGATTACAAGTTATATATTTTCAGAAACATATCATATTGAAAAGGCAACTGTACATGCTGCGAGAACTGCTTACTTAGTTGCGTTAATGCAAATTGGGAATATTATTGAGCGGTATAATGCCCTTGAAGATATGGCTACTTGGCAAATATTGCAACCTAATGATACAAAACTAAACAAATTGAAAAAAAATAATCCAGAGGCATTTTACTATTGGTTTAAGTATTATTCATTAAGTGAGAAATTATATTAATAAAACAAAATAAAACTTTTGACTAACTTTACTTAAAATTACTTTTAATAATGTGTGGACGATTTATTCTTGTGCAGAAACTAGAAAAGCTTGAAGCTCGTTATAATGCTACGGCTGTTCCAGGGCTGGAGTTTAAGCCGTCGTACAATATTTCGCCCGGAAAAACATCTTTGATAATAGCTTTGGATGCACCGGATAAAATTATGTCGGCAGTTTTTGGATTAACGCCTTTTTGGTCGGATAAAGAGATGTATTTGTTTAATGCTCGTGCCGAAGGTGATCGAAACAAGGAGAATAATCCTGATTTTCGTGGAGCAATGGGTATTATAAATAAACCAGCATTTCGAAAACCTATACGCTCACAACGTTGTCTAATTCCGGCCGATGCATTTATTGAGGGAACCACACTCGACGGACTTTCAAAGCCATTTCTTGTTTTCTTGAAGGACAAAGTGCGACCTTTTTCATTTGCTGGAATTTATGATGATTGGAAAAACCCAAAGACAAACGAGACAATACGTACATTTTCTATCATCACAACAACTGCTAACAGTTTATTGCAATCTATTCCACACCATCGCTCGCCTGTAATACTAAATTCGTGGCAAGAAAAAAAATGGATTAGCGACAAAACGGCCTTAACCGACATAACCGATATGCTTTTTCCTTATAAAGCCGAGCTTATGGATGCTTATCCAATTTCAGATAATATAAAAGATCCTAAAAATGACAATGCCGATTTAATAAAATCATGCGGGGATAATTTAAATTCGGACACCAAGATTAATGTTAAAGATAGATTGCATAGACAGGGTTTTGGGAGAAATAATCGTAGTTTTTAGTGGAAACATAATCTAAATTTTGTTGAATAAATCTAAAAATGCTTTGAACAAGAGCATATTTTTTGCAAATTTGCGAACTCTAAAATCAAAATAGTGAAAAAAATTAGCTTATTATTCTTTGTACTTGTTTATTCTCTGACATTATTTTCTCAAGAAAATATACTTCCAAAAGTCGTAGATACTGTTAAGAGCGGTAATTATTATGTTGTCTTGTTCAATAATCAAACCTGGAGCTACGTAAACCACGATAGTATTATTGAATTAGTTAAAATTAAAGATTCGGTAAAGCTTTATCAATTTATATTGACACAAAAATTATTTAAACCTGACAGCTTAACGGTTTTTTCTGAAAAGTGGGACACTGTAAATATTTTTGCTTATGGTGGTATGGATTCTAAAAGAACACAAGATACTTTGGCGATTCCGCTAATATCTGATACTTCAAAGTTCGTTTTGCCGGTAGTTGGATGGATTCAAGGTGGATTTGGCTGGAGGCATGGTTATCGACATAATGCGGTTGATATAAATTTGAAAACCGGAGATACTGTTGTGTCTGCTTTTGATGGAATTGTTAGGTATGCGGGTTGGAATTTGGGTGGTTATGGATATTTGGTAATTATTCGACATTATAATGGCTTAGAAACTTATTATGCGCATCTATCAAAACTTCAGTGTAAAAATAATCAACCCGTAAAAGCTGGGCAGCTTATTGGACTTGGTGGCAGTACAGGACGATCTTATGCTCCACATTTACATTTCGAAACTAGATTTAAAGATAATCCTTTCGATCCTATGATTTTTATAAACTTCGAGGCAAAATCTCTTAAAACTGATACATTAGTACTGCTTCCAACAATTTTTACTCACATTCCTCAGGCTGCATCTTATACTCCAGGCACTTATACTCAGGTTTCTGGATATGATGGCGTAACAGTCTCAAACGGTGATGTGCATATTGTGAAAAGTGGCGATACTTTGTGGGGAATATCACGTAAATACGGCGTATCTATAACTTATCTATGCTCACTGAATGGAATTACAGAAAATACAACATTGAATTTAGGCCAGAAAATTAGGATAAAATAAAAGAAATTAACAAATTTTTGTTTCTAACTAGTAACTAGTTTTATGTTTACTGATAAATTTGTTTATATTTTTGTCTCAAATTGCTAATAATGAAGAAATTTTTACCTCTTTTAATTGTTGTTATTACTGGTTTGATTTGTTGCAATAATACTGCGAAATCTAATCAAGAACAAGAAGCAAAATCTCAAGAAATTGCTGCCGATACTACTGTTTATCCTGGAATTTATCAAACTGAATTATATTTAAAATTGCTTGATGGGAAAAAAATCGGAATTGTCAGTAATCAAACTGGTGAGATAAATGGAATTCATCTTGTTGATACTCTAATGTCGTTGGGCCAAAATGTGGTAAAAGTTTTTTGTCCTGAACATGGTTTTAGGGGAACTGAGGATGCGGGTGCAAAGGTTGACAATTCTACAGATGTAAAAACTGGTCTGCCGATAATTTCGCTTTATGGTAAAAACAAAAAACCTTATGCCGAGCAACTTGCTGATATTGAAGTAGTTGTGTTTGATTTGCAGGATGTGGGGGTGCGATTCTATACTTATATTTCTACTTTGCATTATGTTATGGAGGCTTGTGCCGAGAATAATATCCCTGTAATAATTCTCGATCGCCCAAATCCTAATGCATATTATATTGACGGACCAGTACTTGACACTGCAAATTATCGCTCATTTATTGGAATGCACCCAGTTCCCGTGGTTTATGGAATGACAATAGGCGAATATGGTAAAATGATAAATGGTGAAAAATGGCTTAGCAACGGAATTAAATGTGATTTAACAGTTATCCCTTGCAAGAACTATTCTCATGATTCAAAATATTTATTACCGGTAAAACCATCTCCAAATTTGCCAAACGATAGGTCAATTGAGCTTTATCCAAGTTTGTGCTTTTTTGAATCAACAATTTTGAGCGTTGGACGAGGTACCGATAAGCAATTCCAAATATTAGGTCATCCTTTATATAACTCAGTTCCGGAAGCTTCATTCTCCTTCACCCCAATGCCAAACAAAGGAGCGTCTAATCCGGTATTAAATGGAGAATTGTGCTATGGTTTTGATTTGTCGAAAGATAATTCTGTATTTCAATGGACGGATAATCAGCTAAATATTGGAGTAATAATTGAAATGTATAAATTGTTTCCTGATAAAGAAAGTTTCTTTAAAAAGTCAAATTCAATTGAGCTATTATCTGGCAATGCGGATTTTAGAAAGCAAATACAAAACGGAACAAGCGAAGAGGAAATTCGTATAACATGGCAGCAGGGATTAGAAAACTTCAAAGAAACAAGATTAAAATATTTAATTTATGAATAAGTCAATGAACAAATTAGTTTTAGGATTTTTAATAATATCAGTATTGCTTTTTTCTTTTTGCACAGATCAGTATGAGAATCATTCTTTAGCATTTCGTAACAATACAAATGATAGTATTCAGGTTGATAGGTATTCTAGCAATAGTATAAGACCAAGAACAGTAATGGTCGCTCCTGATGAATACGAAAAATTTTACGAAACTTCAGCAGATATGTGGGTAACACCTCAGGTTGAACTTGAGAAAATATGCGATTCGCTAGTGATTACTGGTAAGTTTAATGATAAAGATTTTAGAATTAGATTCGACGCAGATGATACCCAAAACTATTGTTTGTCGCCATATTCAGCAACAGCAGATTGGGAGTTATTGGTAATTGTAAACGAACAACCGAAGTTTTTAGGCAAAACTCTTGAACGATTTAATATTCACATTTTCAATATCAATCCAGCTTGTATTACCGTAAATGAATGAGGTATTTGGTTTTGTAAGAGGTGCTAATTATACCATTCACTAAAGAGTTTAATGCATTTAATTATTCTTAAATGTAAGTTATTTGTTTTTTTGCGAATAAAAAATAATGTAGAGTATTAAATAAATATGTACTTTTAGATATTAATTGCTAACCACAAAAATTAATAATATGAAAAAAATCTTAGTTATTCTATGTTTTGTCATTGGCTTTACTATCGTTACTTTTGCACAAAGTTTTACTGTAAAAAAAGGCACTAAGCTTATTTATCAGGTAGAGGCAAATAATGAGAAGTATTTATTCAAAATAAAAGTTTTAGAAACAGAACCTTCTATGAAGTTTGAATATGTGATGACATCTATTGCGGAAAAAAAAGGATCCGTTACAATTTCGCAGGAAGCAATGGAATCTTCAATCAATTTAGATAACTACTTTGGAAACGGGGAGAAGAGTCTTACTGATGCAACAACTATTTGGGTGAGCAAGGCTGTTTGGGAATTGATTTGCGCACCAGGTAATGACGATCCAATAGGCATTAGGTTTGACAATGCGCAGAATCCCACAATTTTTGAAATGGTAGTTCCTCAAATGCAGGAATTTAAGATTAATGGGAAAATATTAAATTGCAAAGTGACTGAAATTGTTGAGGCCTATTGGGATGAAAAACTACAAGAAAGGATTGAGGACAAGCGCGTTACAATTCTGAATAATTGGAGCAATCCGTTAATCATATCTCTTGATATCGGATTTAGAGTAACTCTAATTGAAGCTAAGAAAGTTGTTTTAGAAAAAGAGTAAAAATCTTTTAATCAAAAATTCGCAAATTTATTTGTGCTCAGCAAAGTTGATTTATTCGTCTTTGCAAATTGCTCATATTCTTTTTCACTCAAGGTTTGTCTTATAGCGGATGAGTATATGTTAGCAAATGCTCCTATTAAGCTAAAAAATTATATGAATTACCGTTATTTAAAAAAATAAAAAATCCTCTATAGCTCTGTTAAATTATATAGAGTTTTTTTCATATATTTTCAAAATCTACTTTTTTTTTAATAAAAAATGCCCCAATTTGGAGCATTTTTTTATCATGGATATAAAATTTATTACATATAAGATTCTATTGGATCGCAAGTACACATTAAATTTCTGTCTCCATAACCATTGTCGATTTTGCCAACGTAAGGCCAGAATTTATTCTCTTTAATCCATTCGAGTGGGAAGGCAGCCTGTTCGCGTGAATATTTATGATTCCATTCGCTTGCTGTACATTCAATTTGAGTATGAGGAGCATTACGTAAAGGATTATCTTCTTTATCAAGTTTACCCGCTTTGATAGCTTCACATTCGTCTTTAATTGCTTTCATGGCTTCAATAAAACGATTAAGTTCTTGTAAACTTTCACTTTCTGTAGGTTCAACCATTAAAGTTTCATGAACAGGGAATGATAGAGTAGGAGCATGGAAACCATAATCCATTAAACGATGAGCAATATCACCAGCTTCAACACCGTACTCATCGCGGAATTTGTTAACGTCAAGAATCATTTCGTGAGCACAACGGCCAGTTTCACCAGTATATAAAACTTCAAAATAGCCTTTAAGTTCGTTTGCAATATAATTTGCGTTTAGCATTGCAATCTTAGTTGCATTTGTCAAACCTTCTTCGCCCATCATTTTAATATATGCATAAGTGATTGGTAAAACCATTGCAGATCCATAAGGAGCAGCAGCAACAGCACTTACACCATGCTCACCTCCTGTTTTAATAACAGAATGACTTGGTAAAAATTGAACCAAATGTTTGGCAACTGAAATAGAGCCAATACCAGGTCCGCCGCCACCATGAGGTATTGCAAAAGTTTTGTGCAGGTTAAGATGGCAAACGTCGGCACCAATAAATCCAGGATTTGTTATGCCAACCTGTGCATTCATATTTGCTCCATCCATGTAAACTTGACCACCATTTTCGTGGATAATTTTTACAATTTCTAAAATTTTGCTTTCAAATACTCCATGAGTCGAAGGGTAAGTAATCATGATTGCAGAAAGATTGTCTTTGTGCTCGATTGCTTTTGTTTTTAAATCTTCAACATCTATATTTCCATTTTCGTCGCATTTTACAACAATAACTTCCATTCCAGCCATAACAGCAGAAGCTGGATTCGTTCCATGAGCGGATGAAGGAATAATACAAATATTACGATGTAATTCGTTTCTTGATTTATGATATTCGCGAATAACCATCAAGCCAGCGTGTTCTCCTGTGGCTCCAGAATTCGGTTGCAATGATGTTCCTGAAAAACCAGTTATCATGCTTAAATCTTTTTCCATTTCAGCAATCATTTCATAATAACCTTTTGCCTGATCTGCTGGTACAAAAGGATGAATATTGCCAAATTCTGGCCAACTTAATGGAAGCATAGAAGTTGCTGGGTTGAGTTTCATTGTACATGAACCCAGAGAAATCATCGAGCGGTTAAGAGCGATGTCACGATTTTCGAGACGTTTAATATAACGCATCATTTCTGTTTCGCTATGATACATATTGAAAACTTTTTGCTCCAAAAAAGCATCTGTACGAGCAAAACGTGCGTCAAAGCATGCTCCGTCTCCAATATTGTCAACATGACGATAGACTTTATTGTTAGCTTTCGCAAAAATCTCAAGGATATTGTTTACATCTTCTACAGAAATAACTTCGTCAGTACTCAAACAAATTGTCTCATTACAAGAATAATTAAAGTTCATTTTGTAATTTAAAGCAATTGCTTTAATTTCGCATGACATAATATTTGCTGGTAATTCTACTTGAATTGTGTCGAAGAAATCCTGATTTTTTATTGTGTAACCAAGTTTAATCAATTCACAGGCGATATGTTTTGCAGATTCATAAATATTTGTTGCAATTCTTTTAAGTCCTTCGGGTCCATGATAAACTGCATACATTCCAGCCATTGTTGCCAATAAAGCCTGAGCGGTACAAATATTTGAAGTTGCTTTTTCGCGTTTAATGTGTTGCTCACGAGTTTGTAAAGCCATGCGCAAAGCTTGGTTCCCGTGTTTGTCGATACTTACACCAATTATACGACCAGGCATACTACGTTTGTATTTGTCGGCAGTAGCAAGAAATCCTGCATGAGGACCCCCAAAACCCATAGGAATACCGAATCTTTGAGTCGAACCCACGGCAATATCTGCACCCCAAGAAGCCGGAGATTTAATAAGTACGAGAGACATTACATCAACTACTGCAGTTACAAGAACTTCAGCAGCATGAGCTTTTTCTGTAAAAGCAGTGTAATCAACAATTTTTCCACTTGCAGCAGGATACTGAACAATAGCGCCAAAGGTTTTATCTGTGAATACGAATTCTCCAAATTTACCCGTAACGATTTCAACTCCAATAGGTTCTGCTCTCAATTTAATTACGTCGAGGGTTTGAGGAAAAATGTCGTCATCTACAAATAAAACATTACGATTGTCTTTAACCGCTTGTCTAGATCGAGCTCCTAACATCATGCTCATAGCTTCTGCAGCAGCAGTTGCTTCGTCGAGAAGAGAACAGTTTGAGATTTCCATTCCAGTTAACTCTGTTACAACTGTTTGAAAATTCAATAATGCCTCAAGTCTACCTTGAGAAATCTCCGCTTGATATGGAGTGTAGGAAGTGTACCATCCCGGATTTTCGAAAATATTACGAAGAATTACCGATGGAGTTGCAGTTCCATAATATCCCATTCCAATTAGTGAACGATATAATTTGTTTTTTGACGCAATTTCTTTGATTTTATTCAAATATTCATACTCGGTTAGAGCCTCGCTTAGTTGAAGTTTTTCTTTTAATCTGATAGATTTTGGTACTATCTGATCCACAAGTTCATCAACAGATGAAACACCAATTTTTGACAACATTTCAGCATACTCACTTTCGCGTGGTCCAATATGGCGCGCTGAGAAATTTTCTTTAATCATTACAGCCTGTTTTAAAGTTATACGATTTGTTTAATTAAGCCGTAAAATTAGAAAAATGTTGACAATTCTAGTAAAACATTAATCATATTTTTTATGAAAGTTTTTGAACAATAATTCTAAAGCTCAAATAGTATTGATAAAACTGATTTGTTGCAGCATAGAACTAACTATTAGATTGTCAACATAATTATTGAGACACTTTTTTTTATTATTATTTAGGGTTTGCATTTTAAAATTGAATAAAAAATATTATTTTTGAAGAATAAAAATTGAATTATATGAAAAAATTATTGTCTTTGATAATTGTTTTGTGCATTAGTTTATCAATGTTCTCTCAAATTAAACTTAGTTTGTTAGATGGACGTCAAATTAAGTTGGAGTCTTATGTTTTTCATAGCGCAGATTATTATATGGATTATTCTTATGCCAAATCAAATGGTAAAATAAAAAACAGTTATTTCGATTTGGAAGATGTGTACTCAATCAGTATTAATGGTGTAGATTCGATAATTTATGCTCCTTTTGAAGAAGGCGAATATGCAATTGCACAGATGACTCAGATTGTTTCTGGAAAACAGTTTGTACAGAAAGAATATAAACCTTGGTGGGCGTATGCAACTGGAGTTATTGTTGGTTGTGGCTCAATGTTTATTCCCATGGATCCATTCACAAGATTGTTGATTCCAATTGCATTTACTGCAGGAATGGGATTTGCTAAACCAACTAAATCATTAATTGTGAGAAAACACGATTTTGCTGTTGGTGATGAGTGGTTTATTTATGGTTACCAAAATGGTGGAAGAAAAAAGATATTTAAAAATACCGTAATTGGAACTGTTGGAGGGATATTTATTGCTGGTGCAATAGTTGGAACAATGTCGTTATTAGAGAATAATTAACTTTTTATTTCTGATTTTAAGATTATTGTTTTTCATAAGTTTTTTTCTTTATTTTTGGCCTTTGAATAATAAAAGCTACTTTGATGCCGTTATTATCTAATTTTGTATTAATTTGAACATGAAAATTCTATATAACATACTTTTTATTACCTTATTTATAGCTTTTGCTAGCAATGTTTCTGCACAAGAAAAGAAATTGAAAAGAGCTGATGAAATTTTTGAGGGAGGAGAATATTATCGAGCAATATTGGAATATACATCCATATTGAAAAAAGTGGAAAATAAGAGCCAAAAAAATGAAATTTATTTTAAAATTGGCGAGTGTTATTACATGATTGGTGATTACAAAAAAGCGCGTACAAATTTTAAAAAATCTGCAAAAGTTGATGATTTTGAAATAGCTTCAAAAATACGAATGGCTGAAATCGAAATTCAAGAAGGTACATTTGAAGATGCTGTTGTGTTATATAATGAAGTCTTAGAAATTACGCCGAACGATTCTATCGCCTTAAAAGGTATCGAATCTGCAAATCTTGCTATTCAATGGATGACAGAACCCACTCGTTACAAAATTGATAAAGCAAAACAGTTTAATACAAAAAGAAACGACTTTTGCCCAAGTGTTGACGAGAAGTCTGGATACGATCACGTATATTTTAGTTCTACAAGAGATGAAGCCAAAGGGAAAAAGACTAGTGGTATAACTGGCGAAAAGTTCTCTGATTTATTTGTTTGTAAACTCGATAGAAAACAGGACTGGACTGATGCAGTACCTGTCGATTCGCTAAATACGGAATTTGACGAAGGTACTCCTTGTATTTTTGATGAAGGTAGAAAATTCTATTATACATCTTGCCGTGCCGAAAAAGGAAAAAAAGTCGGTTGTCAGATTTACGAAGCTATGAAAGTAGATGGGGAATGGATGAATCCAGTGAATTTAAATATTGTTCCAGATTCCATTTCTATCGGTCATCCTGCCGTATCTGCTGATGGCAATATAATATATTTCTCAGCAAGAATGCAAGGTGGATTTGGTGGCGCTGATATATGGTATGTCGAAAATGGAAGTGAAGGTTGGACTAAACCAAAAAATATGGGCCCAGCAATAAATTCTTCTGGCGATGAGCTATTCCCATTTATGAAACAAGATGGAACTTTCTTCTATTCAAGCTCTAAGCATCCAACTATGGGTGGCCTCGATATTTTTATCGCAACAAAAAATGACAAAGGACGATGGGAATCTGAAAATATGAAACCGCCTTTCAGTAGTAATGGTAATGATTTTGGAATTTATTATTATTCAAATCAAGACAAGGGTTTCTTTACTTCTGATAGAAAAGGTTCAAAACAAGAGGATATTTATTGGTTTGTAAAACCTCCATTAGAATTTAAACTTACGGGACTTGCAAAGGATAAAGATAATACTCTGGTTATAGATTCTTGTGTTGTAATGCTTTTTGGAAGTGATGGCTCAGTATTTCGTGATACTACTTCAATTGCTGGAAAGGAAGGCAAATTTAATTTTAAACTCAAACCCAAAACCGATTACGTTTTTGTTGTTACAAAAGATGGATATTTTAACGGTAAATCTAGGTTTACAACAGATTCTCTTGAGTTTGATAGGACATTTGAATATGAGATATTGCTAGAATCTTTAAATAAAACTTTCGAAATCCCAAATATTGAGTTTGAATTTGGAAAATGGGAACTTACACCTTCATCAAAACATGTGCTCGATAGTATAGTTAGAATAATGATTGATAACCCGTATTTAGTTATCGAAATGTCGGCCCATACCGATATGATTGGTACAGATGAAGCAAATAATGAACTTAGTCAGAAACGTGCTACATCTGTTACTACATACTTCCTCTCAAAAGGGATTCCTAATGGTAGGCTTATGGCAAAAGGTTACGGCAAATCGCAGCCTAAAGTTATTACAACACCAGATCTACGTTATTCGTTTTTGCCTAAAGGTACTGTTCTTTCAGAGACGTTTATTAAAAGTTTACCACCAGAACAGCAAGTGGTTGCAAATCAGCAAAACCGCCGTATCGAAATGAAAGTTATGTCTAACGATTACGTTCCTAGTTTAGATTAAGAAGTACTTATTCGCCGCGGCGAATAGAGTGCCTAGAGCGCCTAGAGCGCTGCGCTGCGATGTGTTGATTCGCCGCGGCGAAGTCGAAATAAGCATTTCGCCGAAGCGTTGGGATTGCAGAATGTAAACAATTTAGAATTTTAAAGCAGTTCGTCTTCATTTGTTTTGGAAAGATTTGTTAGCTATATTAGCTGTTTTTAAAGAACTTTTGGCATTGCTTAAGGCAAGCAGCATTCCTTTACTCTAGGCACTTCCCAGTTGTTAAAAACTTTGTTGATACAAATAATTTCTCTTTAAGTATTCAAGGCTTTTAGAAATTAATTTTACTGAAAATTTAAAACTTTGGTACTAAACTATATTTGGATTGGATTTTTTATTGTAGCCTTTGTAGTAGCATTGGCAAAACTTATATTTTTAGGTGATGTTACTGTGTTTCCTGCGTTGATGTCTAGTGTATTTGAAAATGCCGAAACTGGATTCAAATTATCTTTGGGTTTGACAGGAATAATGACTCTTTGGCTGGGGATTATGAAAATCGGTGAAAAGGGTGGAGCAATGAAATATCTGGCAAGAGTTATTTCGCCATTATTCAATAGGTTATTTCCTGATATTCCCAAAAACCACCCCGTACATGGCTCAATTGTTATGAACTTGGCTGCAAATATGCTTGGTCTCGATAATGCTGCAACGCCCCTCGGATTAAAAGCAATGACCGAGCTTCAGGAGCTAAACACTAAGAAAGATACTGCTTCAAATTCCATGATAATGTTTTTGGTTTTAAATGCATCTGGACTTACAATTATTCCGATAAGCATTATGGTTTATCGTGCACAATTGCTTGCCGCCGACCCGTCTGATATATTTTTACCTATTCTGATATCTACCTTTGCAAGCACTTTAATTGGAATAATAACTGTCTCTATTTTTCAAAAAATAAACTTATTTAATAAGGAAATATTGATTTATCTCGGCGGTATTACATTGTTTATTACAGGTATTATTTATGGGTGTACTCTTTTGTCAACCTCTAAATTGGGTACAATTTCTTCAGTAGCTTCAAACCTTATTATCTTTTCTATAATAATTGTTTTTATCCTTTTGGCGTGGCATAAGAAAATTAATATTTATAATACATTTATTGAGGGTGCAAAAGGAGGATTTAAAGTTGCCATCAAGATTATTCCTTTTTTAATTGCAATTCTTGTTGCTGTCGGTGTTTTTAGAGCTTCTGGTGCTATGGATTATTTAATTAGTGGAATGAAGTGGTTTTTTGGTCTAACTGGAATGGATACAAAATGGGTTGATGCTTTTCCAGTTGCTTTGATGAAACCTTTAAGTGGGAGTGGAGCCAGAGGTTTAATGGTTGACACAATGAATAGCTTTGGAGCTGATAGTTTTGTAGGAAGATTAGCTTGTACATTCCAAGGTGCGGCTGACACAACATTTTATATTATTGCAGTTTATTTTGGGTCTGTGGGGATAAAAAACTCACGTTACGCGATAACAGCAGGTTTGCTGGCTGACCTTGCCGGAGTTATAACTGCAATTTTTATTGCTTATTTATTTTTCGGATAAAAAACTACCTCTTCACATTTTCCACCATATAGAATCAACCTTCTCCGCTGCTGCGGATGGGTCTTCGGTCTCCCGCGGTTCCTGAACAGCCAAAGCCCTGCATGTGTGTGGCGAAGGTACGTCTCCCGTTTCCGGTCCTCCAACTTTCGTCTTCTCCGCCGCGGCGGATCCAACTTCCGTCCTCTCCACCTTTTTCTCTAGGTTTTCACTTTTCTTTTTTATATTTTTGCAACTTAAAACTTTATTTATGATTCCTTTCTCACCACCTAGAATTGACGATAAAATTATCAATGAAGTAGTTGATACTCTTAAGTCTGGCTGGATTACTACTGGTCCTAAAACTAAACTTTTTGAAAAGAAATTGAGCGAATATACAGGTGTAAAATCGACTTTGTGTTTAAATTCTGCAACTGCTGGACTAGAACTTATGTTGCGTTGGTTTGGTGTAGGCCCCGGCGATGAGGTTATTGTGCCTGCTTACACATATTGTGCAACTGCAAATGTCGTAATTCATTGTGGCGCTGTGCCTGTAATGGTTGATATTGATGAGGATACGTTTAATATGGATATTAAGAAGTTGAAAGCTGCTGTTTCAAAACGTACGAAAGTTATTATGCCAGTTGATATTGGTGGTTTGCCATGCGATTATGATCAGATAAACAATTTTGTAAAAGAACCTGCTGTTAAAGCTTTGTTTAATGCTAATAATGAAATTCAGGAAACGTTGGGTAGGATTTTAGTTATGTCTGATGCTGCTCATTCTTTGGGTGCCGAGTATAAAGGACGAAAATGTGGTTCCCTTACTGATATTTCTGTATTCTCTTTTCATGCAGTTAAGAATCTTACCACTGCCGAAGGTGGTGCGGTTGCACTAAATTTACCTACCCCTTTCGATAATGAGGAATTGTATAAATTCTTGTGTGTTCTTGGACTGCACGGACAAAATAAAGACGCACTTGCAAAAACTAAAGGGAATTGGAGGTACGACGTTGTAACAGCTGGTTATAAAGTTAATATGACTGACATTTTGGCTTCGATTGGAATGGTTGAGCTTGAAAGATATGAGAATGATACTTTAATTAAAAGAAAAGAGATTTTCGATTTTTACACGTCTTCATTTAAAAATGATTCTCGATTTATATTGCCAGTGTATGAAAATAATGATTACAAATCGTCGTACCATGTATTTTTACTTCGAGTTGCTGGAGTTTCAGAAGAACAGCGCGATGCAATTATCCAAAATATATTTGCAAAGGAAGTTTCTGTAAATGTACATTTTCAGCCTTTACCTATATTGTCGTTTTATAGAGAATTAGGGTACAAAATGACTGATTATCCTCAAGCTTTTGATAATTACAAATGCGAAATTAGTCTGCCCGTTTTTTACGATATGACTGATGAAATAATGCAAACGGTTGTAAATGCTGTTAAGGATTCAGTGTCCGAAGTGTTGGCTGTCTAAGCAGGCAGATAAGTGTAAAATAAAAGCAAAAAAGAATCTATAAATGAAAAGACTTTTCGACATACTTGCTTCTTTTTGGGGATTGATTTTTCTTTTTCCTTTTTTAACGTTAATTGGAATTTTAATTGTCCTTGATTCTAAAGGTGGCGTTTTTTATCGTCAGGTTAGAGTGGGAAAGGGGAATAAAGATTTTCGTATATTCAAATTCCGAACAATGCGCCCTGATTCCGATAAAGCTGGATTGCTTACTGTTGGCGCCAAGGATAACAGAATTACGAATATCGGAATATTTTTGAGAAAATATAAAGTTGATGAATTTCCACAATTGTTGAATGTATTTATTGGAGAAATGAGTTTTGTAGGACCTCGTCCTGAGGTGAGGAAATATGTCGAGATGTACAACGAAGAGCAGCTAAAAGTTTTAAGCGTACGACCAGGAATTACCGATTATGCATCGATTGAGTATCACAACGAAAATGAACTTCTTGCAAAATCCGATAATCCAGAAAATACTTATATTGAGGAAGTAATGCCAGCGAAACTTAAATTGAATCTAAAATATATTAGTGAAGTAGGTTTGTTGACAGATATAAAATTGATTTTTAAAACTTTTGGAAAGATTTTAAACTGATATTATATTTTATCTTCGAGTGCTACTTTTACTAAACTTTATTTTGTAATAACTGTTTATCCATAAAATACAAAATTATGAGCGATCAAGGCAAAAGTTTTATCCATGTTGATGTTCCAGGATTTTACCAAATAATAAAACTTCAGCAGTTTCGTAAAACTGAAGGTGTTTCTTTTGATATTTTACCAATGGAACTATTGCCACGTATTGATGGCGTTGACAGAGTAATTCATACTTTCAATGCGGTTTCGCCAGGTCCGGTTGGCGATGTCGAACGACCATGGTATATGCACACCGACCAAGATGATTATTTAATGGTTTTGCACGGCTCCCGCTTTGTTGATATTTATAATCCTGATTATGGGAAAGTAGAAAGTTTTACCGTTAGTCCCAACTCTGTAATAAAAGACGGGGAAGTTATTTATGATGGTCCAGTTATGTTAATATGGCCAAGTGGAGTATTTCACAGAATACGTTCTGGCGAAAGCGGATCGGCTTCATTAAACTTTGCTGTACGACATAAGAACTTCGATGTGAAAACAAACTTCAGCATCTACGACCTAAATACTGAAACCGGCGAATATAAGGTGATTCGTGAAGGCTATAGGGATCAGAAATAAAGGGGGAAATTGCAAGCTCCAAAATACAAAACATAAGCTCCAAAATGCAAATTACAAAAACACAAAATAATTAGAAACTTTTACTCACTCTATCCCTCGAATTTTGTAATCCGAGAGC
>JBBQCZ010000039.1:0-26965 GCA_038319215.1 Bacteroidales bacterium
AGTAATTTTCCAATCGCCGTTTTGCACAGTAGTATTTACATCGTCTGTTGTTCCAACAGTAGTGTTTGTAGGATTGTCCTCGCAAGCAGTAAATGCAAACACAAAAACTGCAGATAATATTAAAAGTATTGTTTTCATAATTTTATAATTTATATTAATTCTAAATTAGAAACAAAAAATATTGCAAAAAGTTTTAAATTCTCTTGCCGAAATATTTATAAAACATTCTCAGCGAGAAAAAATTCTAAATTGAACAATTTAATTAAATTTGCAGTAAAGTATTTAATATTCACTTTTCGCATTTTTATAATGGAAACAAATTACTCGGAAAATATTGACATTCAAAATCTAAAAATTGATGAAAATTCAAAATCTTATTTGCTTGAATATTCGAAATGGGCAAAAATACTTGCAATTATTGGTTTTATTGGAATTGGATTAATGGTTATTGGTGCGATAATATTTATGTTTATATCTGGGTTGAGTACTCTAACCGATTTTAAAGCTGATTTTCCTGTAGGTCTTTTCGGAATTATTTATGGAGTGGTTTATCTAGCTATGGCATTGCTGTATTATTTCCCAACCAGCTATCTTTACAAATCAGCTACACATTTTAAATCTGGACTTCTCAATAATAATCAAGAAGCTGTTACATCAGGATTTGAAAACCTAAAATCAGTTTTTAAATTTATGGGCATTATGACAATTGTAATGATTGGCTTGTACGTGTTATCGATTCTTGGTATGTTTATTTTTATGGGAATACTAGGTGCCACAAACGGATTTAATGGATTTTAAGACTTTTTTTTAAGTTGAAATAAATTCCTAATTTTAAATTCCAACATAACTCGCAATAGCATCTGAATCATGTTTTTGCATGCAATCGAAGTGTTTTTTTGGGCATTTTTCATGGCCAATTTTGGAGCAAGGACGACATTTTAGACCAGTTACTTCAAATATTTTAGATTTTTCACCTGGCATGTACGGATACATTCCGAATTGTGGAATTGTATTTCCCCAAATTGAGGCGATGTTCTTTTTTAATGCTGCTGCAATATGCATTAATCCCGTATCGTGAGTTATTACCACAGCCGATTGCTCCAAAACCGAAGCCGATTGACTGAGGCTAAGTTTGTAACATAAATTTGTTGCATTTGAACATTCTTTGGCGATTAGCTCTCCATTTTCAAAATCTTCTTTTCCGCCAAGAAGAATAACTGGCATATTAATTTTGCTACATATCTCAATTATTTTTTCAACAGGTAACTTTTTAGTTTCGTGTTGACCACCAATTGCAAATGCAACAAACTTGTGCGGTTCCGTATTCGCAAAATCTGAAATTACGATTTTATCTGTTTCTGGAATAAAAAAGTCAAGACCTTTATTGTCATTTACTGCATCGAAAAGATGTACAGCCTCAAAATATCTGTCAACAATGTGAATATCGGGAAGTTGGTTCTTTTTACAATTTACCATCATCCATTTCTCTTTATTCAGTTTTGGAAAACTGAAATCCATAACTTTCAGACGGTTTTTGAATCGCCAAGAACGCAAACTCTTGTGCAAATCAATAATATAATCAAAACCTTCGTCTTTAAGCTCGCTTATAGTTTGGTTATAAGATTTAAGAGTATGAACTTTGTCAACGTAAGGATTGTTCTCTAAGATAGAAGCATACTGAGGTTTTGTAAGATAGTGAACCACAGCACCCTCGACCTGTTGTTTAAGGCAGCGAACAATAGGAGTAGTAAGAACAATATCGCCAATACTGCTGAATCTGATGATTAAAAATTTAACTTCGTTCTCGTTCATAACACAAAAGTAAAAAAAGACTGTAGATGAAAGATGTTAGACAGAAAAAAAAATAAAGATTTCCGTCTTTTTCTTACTTTTGCAAAATGAAATGTCCACAATGTCATAGAACGGGAAGTATTTTTCAACGCTTGTTTACGCGCAAGGGAAAAACAGGCACAAGATCTTGCATTTATTGCGATGCTGAGGTTATGGTAAAATATAAATGGGGTAAAGTTTTTTTACTTGCAGCGGTTGTTTTTACAATTCTAATTCTTGTAAATTTATTTTTGCAAATGATAGGATGGCCAGGAATTACGGGGAGTTTTGCTGGTGGATTGGCAGGAGCTGTAATGGCTGTTTTTATGCGCAGACCTCCTTTTGTTGAAATAGAACTTGTGCCAAAACAAAAGAAAAAAAAGAATTAAAATGTCTCAGCTATTTTCGGTAATAGATATTGAAACCACTGGGGGGCTAAACCGAACTGAGAAGATTACAGAAATAGCTGTTTATATTACCGACGGACAAAATATTCTTGATGAATATTCTACTCTAATAAATCCAGAAAGGCGAGTTCCGCCATTTATCACTGGATTAACAGGAATAACAAACGAAATGCTCGAAGATGCTCCAAAGTTTTACGAAATAGCATCTAAAATCGTTGAAATTACTAAAGACACCGTTTTTGTTGGACATAATGTAAGTTTCGATTACGGATTTGTAAAGCAGGAATTCGCGCAACTTGGTTACAACTATCGATTAAATACTTTGTGTACAGTTCAGTTAAGTCGTAAAATTTTTCCTGGATACAAATCGTATAGTTTGGGAAATATATGTAATGATATTGGGATAAATATCGAAAACAGACATAGAGCTGCGGGAGACGCAAAAGCTACGGCAATACTATTCCACAAACTGTTTGAACATGATTTCAGGGTAAATGAAGGAGTAAATATCAATGGGTTCTCAATTAACGGGTTACATAATGAACTCAACCTGGCAAAAATTAAAAATCTCCCGGAAAAATGCGGAGTTTACTATTTTTATAATGCCGAAAAAGAGTTAATATACATTGGTAAAAGTAAAAACATATACACACGCGTACTTTCGCATTTACGCAACGACAAAACCAATAAAGGTTTAAATATGCGCGGCGAAATTGCAGATATCGATTTTGAACTTACCGGTTGTGAGCTAATAGCTTTACTCAAAGAATCGCACGAAATAAAGCAAAACAAGCCAAAATTTAACAAAGCACAGCGGCGCACAATCAATAACTGGGGAGTATTCTCCTACGAAGACGAAAACGGCTATATTCGTTTCGGGATAAGAAATATAAACGATAGCGAAGACTCTTGTATAAATGTATATTCTTCTAAAAATGCGGCAATTGAGTCATTGCAGTTCTATTGTTCCAAATATAACTTATGTCAGAAATTATGCGGATTGTACCAAAGTGCAGGAGCATGTTTTTATTATGGTCTAGGTGAATGCCGAGGTGCTTGTTGTGGAGCGGAAAGCGCTATTGAATACAACAAAAGAGCCGAAATGTTTATTGATGAATTGATACCAGATTTAAAAAATGTCTTTATTATTCTAGAGCACTGCGACGATGAGCGTGTTGGTATTGTTTCAATTCAGAAAAGCAAATATGCTGGATTTGGATTTACTGATAAGGATACAAATCTAAGGGCTGAAGATTTATACGACATTATCGAAAAATATCCAGAAAATAAGGATGTAAGTCAAATTATTAGAACATATCTGAACACAAAGAAGGATTATCGGGTATTGAAGGTTTAGGGAAACGCTGTTCTAAGCTCATCGGATTAACAGTTCAATACTAAATTAAAATCGGGGGGTTTATTTTTCTAACTTTATTTGAAAATTGGTAGTCAATTTGCACTGCGATTTACTTTTCTAAGTTAAATTCCCCAACAACGGCATAATGGTCTGATAATTCTTTGTTTATAACTTTGTGAGAGGTGCAGCTAAAGTTCTTGTCGAATAGGATATAGTCTATTCTTTGTTTGATTTTAAAGTTTTCCCAAGTATAGCCCGGGTATTTGCCTTTGGAACAGAAAGAATCGCTCATGTCATTGGCAATTTTAAAATACGTGTAGGTTAATGGTCCGTCGTTAAAGTCACCGCAAACAAACACAGGATAGTTACAAGAGTCTATCGATGCTCTAATTAATTCTGCCTGACCTGCGCGCTTGGTTAATGACTTAAGGTACTTCTTGAGTACTATTTTTACTTTTGTATTATCGTCCGATTCAGAAATTTCTTCAATAATGGTATAATCATTCTGATTAAGCTGAATCGATTGCAAATGGCAGTTGTAAACCCTTACAGTATCATCTTTTATTATCAAATCGGTATAAATAAAACCATTAAAAGACTCGTCAAACTTATGCGAATATGAGTTTACAATTGTGTATCGTGAAACGGTGGCCAGTCCGAAGTTTTGACCTCCCACAGCAGTGGCCATTGCCGATCGGAACTCATATTCAGCTCCTAAAAGTTTTTTAACAGAATCTATTGTAACAAAATTGCGATTATTACTGTTCCAATATGCTTCTTGTAAGCAAATAATATCGGGATTCTCTTCTGCTATCAAATTTAAAATATCCGTTTTAATACTTTTATTCCCTTCCCAATTGTAAAGTCCAAACACCATAACATTGTATGTCATTATCTTAATTTCGCCAGATTTATTCGCACCATTAAAGTAGTGTAGAACAGGAAATATAAGTCCAAAAAACTTAACTCCAACAACAATTACTACAGCAGATATAAAAGACAACTTCCAGTTTATAAATATCCAAAACACAACAAAAACAGCATTTGTAATTAGCAAGCCAATATATATAAATGGCAATAGCGCAACAGCAAGCGTTTTTTCAGGCGATACGTGAACAGAAAAATAGCAAGCAAAAAGTAAAATTGCTGCTATAATATTTAAAATCAAGGCTATTTTTTTAAGAGTCTTCAAGCTATTTTTTATTACTTACTTTAAACAATTTTTCTTTCTCCGCAGAAGATAGGCTAGCGTAACCCGACTGAGCTATTTTATCGAGAATCTTGTCCATTTCATCCTGGTCTGACTTTTTGCGAGCATTATATTCCATGTCACTTTCGGGACGATTTGGCTTATTGCTTTTATTTTTGTTCCGATATGTGATTTTCATTTTACGATCTGGTTTAAAAACACCTTTAATTCCATACAAGAATCTCGAAACCCAAATTGTAATATCTGTTCCTTTGCGATAAAATAAAACGAAGATAAATCCAAGAAATGCACCGCCAAGGTGAGCAATATGCCCGCCTGCATTTCCAAGAGGAATACTTATAATGTCGATTGCAACAACACCCATCGCAAGGTATTTGAATTTAACCTTCCCCAAAAACATCATATACACTTCCTGATTAGGCACAAGCGTAGCCACAGAGATAACGACAGCCATTACAGACGCAGAAGCTCCCAATGCAATTGAAGTAGATTTAACATCTGCAAATGCTGGAATCAAATTAAATGCTAGCAGATAAAATGCAGCTCCCATTAGTCCACCAAGTATATAAACGCCAAGCAATTGTCGCTGAGATAAAAACTTTAGGAACAGTCTACCAAACCAGAAAAAAGCAAGAAGGTTAAATAATATATGGAGAAAATTCTCCTGAGTAAACATGTAAGTTATAATTGTCCAAGGATGCTGAAGCAAACTATGAGTATCTGCCGGAATTGCAATCCAAGTTAAATATTGGTAATTCTCGTTCCCTGTAAAAAAGAGTACAATTTTGACAAGTTGAATGAATGCAAAAACAATAAGGTTAATGTAAATAAGGATATTGAAATTGTTTTTCCCCTTCAGGCTATATTTTATCTCATCAATAAAGCTCATTTTACTGCCAGCGATTAAATTGCTTTTTCTTCCAAATCAAAATAAGTATTAGGCCAAATAACATCCCACCAAGGTGGGCGAAGTGAGCAACATTATCGCCACTACGATTCATAAATCCCATATATATTTCTATTGCAGTAAAAATCATAATTAAATATTTTGCTTTCATAGGGATAGCGAAATACACATAAATTATTACATTTGGGAATATCATACCGAAAGCCAAAAGCAGTCCGTAAATTGCTCCAGAAGCACCCACTGTTGGAGTGTTGATCATTAAGTTGAGATTTGCCATTTGAAAATCAGTATAGTTCTTTCCCTGCAACAATATATCTCCACCTTCTTTCATTACCATGTTTACCTGTTCAGATGTCATGTGTGAAATAAGAGAGCTAATTTCTATATTTATCACAAGCAAATGCAATAAAGCAGCTCCTAATCCTGTAAAAAAGTAATAAAAGAAAAACCTTTTTTGCCCCCAGTATTCTTCCAATACTTTACCGAACATATAAAGAGCAAACATATTAAAAAACAAGTGCCAAAAACTGCCATGCATAAACATGTGGCTAATTAGCTGATAAGGATGAAAAAAACCTGACTTAAAACTATAAACTGCCAACTTCATTCCCAATTCAGGCATAAGCATTGATAAAATGTACATTGCAACATTTATTATCAAAAGTACTTTGACAACCGGTGGTAAATCAAACAATCCCCTACGTTCAAAATTCATATTCTCTTAGTTTAATTTTTTCTCAATTTCGTCTATGCTAATAATCTCAAGTATTTTTTTGCCATCGGCAGTATAATTATGATTTGAGCAAGACATAAGTTTAAAAAACAAATCTTGCATTTCCTCTTCACGCAAAACCTTGCCAATTTTAAAAGCAGCAGTTTTTGCAAGTGAAAGAGCAATTTTTTCGTTAAGCACCATTTCTGCTGAACCCGACACTTCGCCAAGCACATAAACCATTTGTTCTATGGTCTTAAGTGGGTCTATATCTGTTAAGTCTCCTGGCACTCCGCGAATTTCAAATTTTTCTTTTCCCATCATAACAATTTCGAATCCTACATTGTTTAATTCTTGCATTACTTGCAGTAAGACCGCCCTATCGTTAGGATCTGGCTCATAAATTATTGGGAATAGCGATTTTTGCATTACCCCTTTGCGTGTTTCGAGCAAATTCATAAACTTTTCGAACAGAATTCTTTCGTGAGCGCGACGCTGGTCAAAGATTATCATTCCAGACTTGCCAGAAGTAAGAATATATTTGTTCTTAAGCTGAAAATAAACTTTTTGCGCTGATTCGGGAACCTGAGAAATTTCTGGTATTAGGTTAGGCTGTTTTATTGAAGCAACATCACTTTCTGGCAAAAAGAAATCATCAGCAGTTTTTTGTGAATTTTCCTGATATAAACTTTGCCAATTTTTAGGAGGATTAGAGTTCGACGAGTTTTGCCCAAATGATTTGGACTCAAACGGGTTATAATCTGGGTTTATTGTGATTGCCGGTGGTCTGAAACTGGTTTTTGACGTCAAGTGCATATCGCGTGTAATATCTTCTTCAAAATCAAGACCTGGAACAATATTAAATTTGCCCAAAGATTCTTTTACTGAAGCGTTCAATATTTGAAAAATAGCCTGCTCATCTTCAAATTTTATTTCTGTTTTTGTTGGGTGAATATTAATGTCGATGTTAGCCGGATTTATATCAAAGAATAAAAAAAACGATGGATGTTCTCCTTCTGGAATAAGCTTATCATAAGCCATTGAAACAGCTTTGCGATAATAAGGATGAATCATGTACCTGTTATTGACAAAAAAATACTGTTCAGCAGTTGTTTTTTTAGATCTTTCTGGTTTTGCGACAAAACCCTTTACGCTTACAATTGATGTGTCGCTGCTAACGCTAACCAAATGTTGATTTAGAGGTTTCCCAAAAACACTAACTATTCGTTGTCTAAGATTTTCTGGAACCAATTTTAATTGTGTTTCATTTCCAAAAACAAGATGAAATGAAACTGCGGGATTAGCAATTACAATTCGATATATTTCAGTAATAATATGTTTATTTTCGATACTGTCGCTTTTTAGAAACTTTCTGCGTGCCGGCACATTAAAGAACAAGTTTTTAATCATAAAGTTTGATCCTGCGGGGCATGCCACTGGCTCCTGACTAATTACCTCAGAACCCGAAATTACAATACAGCTACCAATTTCGTCATCATCTCTTTTTGTTTTAAGCTCAACAGTTGCAACCGCGGCTACAGAAGCAAGAGCTTCTCCACGAAAACCCATGGTAGTAATGGCAAATAAATCGTCAGCTTTAGAAATTTTTGAGGTTGCATGTCTTTCAAAAGCCATACGAGCATCGGTAGCCGACATTCCTTTGCCATTATCAATTATTTGAATAAGAGTGCGTCCGGCATCCTTGATAATAATTTGAATGTCGCTTGCTCCAGCGTCGAGAGCATTTTCCACTAACTCTTTTATAACAGAGGCTGGGCGTTGAATAACCTCACCAGCAGCAATTTGGTTTGCGACCGAATCTGATAAAAGTTTAATAATGTCTGACATTAGTTGCTAAAGAATTTAATAACAGAACTAAGATCAGCAACTAGAATCATATATGCAACAAAAAATAGTGCGGCTGCAATAATCATAACTCTTAGAGTCGAATTGCGGCTTCTGAATGCTTTTCTCGTCATTTTTGGTCTGAAACTACCTTTGATTGAACTTCCTGGCTTCACTTGTCCATTTTCGTCAATAATTGTCTTACCCGAAGTTTGACGTATCTCATTTAGTTTCTCTCGACGTTCCTCTGCTTCAGGATCGTAAAACCTTGGTTTATAATCGAAAACATTATATTGTGGTAATTTGAAAAAGCTCCCTACTCCCATGATATTTTTTTTACAAAATTATGATATTTTTTTGACTTAAATAATTTCTTAACAAAACATTAAAAGAATCTAGTAATTACTGAAGTTTTTACTCCTTTTTTCTGATAATATTTACAGTCTTTTTAAACATTGCATTTAGCTCTTCAGAATATCCCGACAAATAAATTGGTACGCAAAACAGAATACAGAGTGCAGTTGTTCTAATTCCAGCGTCAATAATAACTCCTCCAATTTTAGGAATAAGTATTGTAATAAAATATGCTGCTGCCCCGAAAGCGAGAATTACAAAATGTTTCTTTTCAAACGGTTGAAAACCAAATTTTATTTTCACGTATGCGAATCTTAATAAAAAATAAATCAGAAATGATGCAGCAGAGGCTATTCCTGCACCATTAATTCCAATTTTAGGAAGTAGAACGATATTGAATATGATTATAGACATGAATAAAATTGCCATAATTACAACATGCTGTCTGTAATATTTACTAAACTGAATAATTTCGCCACTCACGCTCCCAATCATCTGAATAAGGTGAGCGAGAGAAATAAATAATATTACATATCTTCCACTTTCGTAAGCAGCCGGTAAAAAACTTAAAATATTATCTACATTACCCCAAATAATTAGAAAAAGCATAATACCTGTAATCATAAGATTTGTGGTGCTTTTTTTATAAATATTGTCAACTTTAGCAAGTTCTCCAGCCTTTTGAGCTTCGGCAATCAAGCTACCAGAAATCCTTATTAGAGAACGACCTGGTAATAGGATTACAGAACCAAAGAAGAAAACTGTGGAATATACGCCTGTTGCACTTAAATCGCAATAGTGATTAATAAGATATCTATCCAATTGCATTACAATAACTCCGCTGAATCCTGAAACAAGTCCAAAAATGGCGACGCTTGCAATTTCACGTCTAAAAGCCGGTTTAAAAATTGTAAAAGAAGGCTTTAAGTTAAACTGGTGCTTATAAATTAGAAGCATCGCAATAAGCAAGACAGGAATTCCGTATGATAAAGAATAAATAATGATAAATCCATTAAAATCAATGATGCCAAACCAAAAAAGCCCAATAGTAATAAGGTTTATAACTCTCAAAAGAAATTCTTTAACAAACAATCCGAAAGATGCATTAAACAGAATTCGGTTATAAGTATCCAACAAAAAGTGAAATATTGTAACGAAAATTAAAGGAATAAGAAGATAAACATACTCGGCAAAAAGAGGCGATTTGTCGATATTTTCGGCTACCATCCAAGGTTTGGATATATAATAGATTATGGAACAAATAATAAACCCAAGAGTGCCAACAGCAAGTAGAAAAAATAGAAATCCATTGTTATTATTTTTTTCATCTCTAAAATATGGAAACTGCCTTAATGTAACATTTACCATACCCAAACTTCCAAACTGTCCAAAGATTGATGCAACAGCAATTAAAAGATTTGTCAAGCCAATTTCATCTGTAGAAAAAATCTGAGGCATTATTAGTCCTACATTAATAAACCCGATTGCTGCTCCTAAATAGGAATAGACCGAACCCTTTATTGTTTGTCTTGCAATAAGTCCCATTTAAGAATAAATTTAGAATAAAAGTTTTTCTTTAGACTTAAGATTTTCCGGTTTTAGTTTAAAGACAGCCGAAATACTTTGAACAGTTTTAAGCCTAGCTGTTAACTCAACCATAAAATTAGAGTCTTCACTTTCAAAAACAAGGATAAAATAATCTATATTCTTCAATTCTTCGATTAAGAAACCAACATTTGCTTTATTTGAAACAATTTTAACAGAGCTATTTTCGGCAAAATCAACGCTTTCATAAACACTAAACATCTGAAATTCTGGGTAGCGAGAATCTCTTATTTCAAGGTCCGCAGTTCTTACAAACTCGGTGGTGAGCAACTTGCTTAAATACCACGAAAGCTGGTAGTCATCATCTGAACAAGATATTCCCAGAAGCTCGAAGTTGTATTCTGGAGTATATTTAAGCTTTTTTGTTTTCATTACTGCAAATGTAAACAATTAAATAAGATTTTTAATCTTTGATAGAATGAAAATAAGATTGAAACTATATGAACTTTAAAGCATTTCGCCATGTAAGTTTTTAGTGATTGTGATAATTAAGCGCTTTGAGTTTTTTAATTGCAAACTCAGATGCATTTTGTTCGGCTTCTTTTTTTGACCAACCTTTACCTTCAGCGAGATACAAATTTTTAAAACAAATTTCGCAATAAAAGTGCTGAATCTTTTCGTTTGCCTCGCAATTCTCGAATGTATTGATAGAAATGTCAAGCTTATATTTTTGCATAATTTGCAACAACTTAGATTTAAAATCTGAGTTTTGATTCAAAAGCTTATTAAGGTCAAAATGCTCATTTAGTATTTTAGAAATAAAAAGCTGACAATATTTATATCCTCTATCATAATAAACAGCGCCATTAAGAGCTTCGAAAGAGTTGCCTCCCATGTTTTTCATTGATGCTTTAGCGGAATTTCTAAAAACCATCAAACTATCAATTTTTAAAATCGCAGCTATTTCATTTAGACTTTTACGGTTAACAATTGATGATCGTAAGATAGAAAGAGTTCCTTCATTTGCACGTGGAAATTTAATATACAGGATGTCGCTTACCACCGAACTGATTATTGAATCGCCAATAAACTCGAGTCTTTCGTTATTGTAAATTTCGCCACTACGCAAAACTCCAGCTGAGGAGTGCCGCAAAGCATTTTTATAAAATTCAAGATTATGGGGTTTGAATCCCAATATAGATTTAAGTTTTTTTGATAAAATTTTATCTTCTTGGCTTTTCGCCTTAAAAAGAAAAAAATTCATTTAACTATTCTGCCTTTTTAAAAATAACGCAAGTGTTATGACCGCCAAAACCGAAAGTATTGCTCATTGCATATTTAACGTCTCTTTTTTGAGCTTTATGCAAAGTAAGATTTAGTTTTGGGTCAATATTTTCGTCTTGTTGTTTATGATTAATTGTTGGAGGAACAACGCCGTCAACAATAGACATAATAGCGAAAGAAGCTTCCATTGCACCAGCAGCACCGAGTAAGTGACCGACCATTGATTTGGTTGAACTTATGTTCAGATTATAGGCTGCCTCACCGAAAACATCTTTAATTGCTTTAAGTTCTGCAATATCTCCAAGCGGAGTAGCAGTTCCATGCACATTAATATAATCGATGTCGTTAATAGTAATTCCAGCATCTCGTATAGCATTTTTCATTACCAAAGAAGCACCAAGTCCATCAGGATGAGGAGCTGTTAAATGGTAAGCATCAGCAGACATGCCAGCACCAATTACTTCAGCATAAATTTTAGCTCCACGAGCTTTTGCATGTTCTAATTCTTCGAGAATAAGACCACAACCACCTTCTCCCATTACGAAACCATCACGGGTAGCGCAAAAAGGGCGTGAAGCAGTTTTATACTCATCGTTATTTGAAGATGTTGCCATCATTGATTGGAAACCACCCATACCAATTTCGTTTATAGAAGCTTCGCTACCACCAGTAACCATATAATCAGCCATTCCTAATCTAATTAGATTATACGAATCGATTATAGCATTTGATGATGATGCACAAGCAGAAACGGTGCAATAGTTTGGTCCCATAAGGCCATGTTTCATAGAAATATGACCAGCAGCAATATCGGAAATGATTTTTGGAATGAAAAAAGGACTAAAACGAGGGACAAAATTTCCCTCGATATAGCCCTTTACTTCTTGATAAAATGTTTCAACTCCACCTATACCTGAAGACCAAATAACACCAGCTCTTGACCTGTCAATTGAATCAAGGTCAATACCACTGTCCTTAACGGCCTCATCAGCAGCAATTAAAGCAAACTGCGTAAATCTGTCGATTTTTCTCACTTCTTTTCTGTCGAAGTATTTGGCGGAATCGTAATTTTTTACTTCGCAAGCAAATTTAGTTTTAAAATTCGTAGTATCGTATAAAGTGATCAAGTCACTGCCACTAACACCATTAACAACATTAACCCAAGTTTCTTTCGCAGTTGAACCAAGGGGTGATAAAGTACCGATGCCGGTAACAACAACTCTCTTTAAAGTCATACCAGAATTTTTAAATAAAACACAAATTACTTAGCGTTTGCTTCCATGTAAGTTATCGCGTCACCTACTGTGCCAATTTTCTCAGCGTCTTGATCTGAAATTGAGATTTCAAATTCTTTTTCGAATTCCATAATAAGTTCAACGGTGTCCAAAGAGTCTGCTCCAAGGTCATTTGTGAAACTAGCTTCGAAAGTTACTTCTGATTCGTCAACTCCGAGTTTATCAACGATAATACTTTTTACTCTTGATGTAATGTCTGACATAATTAATAATTTAAGATTGATAAATTAATTACTTTTGCGGTGCAAATTAACGAAAATGATTCTGTACGGTCAAATATTTTGCATGTTTTTTTATTAACAATTATGCTAATGCGCTGATTAACAGCGAAATAAGCATTGTTTTTTTGTACCAATGATGAGTGAAACAGTAAATATAGCCCTATTTGCCTCTGGCTCAGGCTCTAACGTTGAAAATATATACAATTTTTTTAAAGAAAATGATAGAATAAATATATCGTGTGTCCTTTGCAACAAGCCTGATGCATACGTATTAACAAGGGCAACTCATTTATCTATCGATTTCCATGTGTTTAATAGGCAAGAATTCAACAATCCGGGCTCTATTTTAGACTACCTTGAGTCGAAAAACGTCAACTTTATCGTGCTTGCTGGATTTTTATGGTTAATTCCTGATTGGCTAATAGAAAAATTTGAAGGTAAAATTGTAAACATTCATCCAGCCCTTTTACCAAAATTTGGAGGCAAAGGAATGTATGGAGATATTGTTCATAAATCAGTTTTTGAAAATGGAGAAAAAGAAACTGGCATAACAATACATTATGTAAATAAAAATTACGACGAAGGAGGCATTATATTTCAAAAATCGGTGGCAATTAACAGCACTGATGACCCAAATTCTATTGCCAGCAAAGTTCATGAGTTAGAATATCAATATTATCCTACCATAATTGAAAAAATAGTTGTAAATTTGCTTAACGAAAAGTAATTAACCACAACAATTGTTTTATTTGACGTGTTTAAATAAACTTTGTTGTATAAATATATTTAAATGAAAACATTTTTAAAGATTTTTATTTTCCCTGTTTCCTTATTAATAATAAGTTTATCAGGTTTTGGACAAATTCCGGCAGGTTATTATGATTCTGCAGAAGGTTTGGAGGGAGACGTGCTCAGACAAGCTTTACACAATATCATTGATGACCACACGAGTGTTTCTTATGACTATTTATGGACAGTTTATAAAACATCGGACAAACGTGCTGACGGGAAACTCTGGGATACATACTCTAATTGTGATTTTACATTTATTAGCGATCAATGTGGTAGTTATGGTTCTATTTGCGACTGTTACAACAGAGAGCATACCGTTCCTCAAAGTTGGTTTAACTCTTCTAGTCCTATGGTTTCTGACGCTTTTCATGTTATTCCAACCGATGGGAAAGTTAATGGGTATCGTTCAAATTGGCCGTTTGGAGAGTGTAGCTCGGGTACAACTTATGGACTAGGCAAACTTGGTTCAAGCACATATTCTGGTTATAGTGGAACAGTTTTCGAGCCTGCCGATGAGTACAAAGGAGACATGGCCAGAATATATTTCTATATGGCTACAAGATATATGGATGTGTGCTCAAGCTGGTCTGGAGAGTCATTTTCAGGAAATAATCTTTCATCTTGGACAATCACAATGATGTTGAAATGGCATCATGACGATCCAGTATCCCAAAAAGAAATTGATCGAAATAACATAGTTTATGGCTATCAGCATAATCGGAACCCTTATGTAGATAATCCAATCTGGGCTGACGCTGTTTGGGATCCAGATTACAATCCTAATTTTGTTGAATTAAACTCTGTATTTTTAACTGTTTCACCAAATCCTGCAAATGATTTTATTTTAGTAAATAACAGTTTTGTTGGAGCTGATGATACATACTTGTCTATTACTGACATTTCGGGGAGAATAGTTTACAAGATGGAATTAAAATCATCTCAAGAGACTATAGACATCAACTCTTTTCCAAGTGGAAGCTATTTTGTTATAATAACAAGTAATGGTAGAAACAAATTAACTCAAAAGCTATCTGTAATAAAATAAAATATTAATCAAATAGTGTGTAAATAATTACAACAAGATATTTTTCTACAAAGTCTCTATTTTTTAGGGACTTTTTTTATTAACTTTGACCAAACAAAAAACGAAAAACTATGAAAACGATGACATTATTATCAGTGGTATTTTTATTCACTGCGAATATTTTCGCCCAGGGTGCTGGCAATTGGGCATATCAAAGCAAATCAGACAAATCTAGTAATACAAAGTTATCCATAAGTTATGATGGAGATTCTTTTCTTGAACAGACAAACTCATATTATCAGCAACCTAATTATACAATATCAAACGATACTGTAATTTATATTGATGTAAAAGCATTAATGAATGTTAAGGCTGACACTTATGTAATGATTCTTGGACTATCTCAGATTTCAGAAAATCTTGAAACCTGTTTTGACTTAACAGACCAGCGAATTGCAGCGTTTTTAACCGATGCCGGGATTAATGAAGATGATGTTTACGTTGATTTTATTTCGCAAACGCCAATTTTTGCACGTGAAAGAGAGAAGAAAATATTCAGCAAAAAATTGGTGGAAATTCCTAAAGGATTTGAAATAAAGAAAAATATTCACATCCGTTACACCGACAGAAAGTTAGCAGATAAATATTTAAAAATGGCTGCGAAAAATGAAATTTACGACATTATCCGCGTTGACTATATTGTTAGCAACCATAAAGCTATTTACGATACATTAAGACTAGAATGTGTTAATCTTTTAAACAAGTATATGGCTGATTTTGCAAAATTGGGATACACTTTCGATGCAGATTACAAATCGCTTGAAGAGTCTAACTCATGTACATATCCTATTTCTAATTACGCAGCTTTTTCTTCGTACATGCCAACAAACTACCAGACTCTGTCAGGGAATGACACCGAAATAAACTTTGTAAATCCTAATGAAAAAATAAATATTTTTTACAACAAACTTCCTTATAATAATTATGATATTATCATAAACGGCGATATGGTTGAGCCAGCAGTTCAGTTTTCACAATATTTGAAATTAAAAATTGTTTTGAAGAAAAAATAGCAATTAATAATTATTTTTGTGATTGATTTTAACATTATGGCTCTAGACAAAAAAAACATACAATCTTATTTTAAGTCTTTTTCTGAAAAGAAAGTTCTGATAATCGGGGATGTAATGATTGATTCGTATATGCTCGGAAATGTGAATAGGATATCACCCGAAGCACCAATTCCAGTTGTATCTGTTACTGGTCGCGATTATCGACTAGGTGGGGCTGCAAATGTAGCACTAAATATTGCAGCTTTGGGAGCAGAAGCCATTCTATGTTCTGTAGTTGGCGAAGACGAATCGGGAGTGGTATTTGAGACATTACTTGAAAAAGAAACTTTGTCTAGTCGTGGTATTATTAAAGACAAATCTCGCAGAACGACTATTAAGACTAGAATAATCAGCAGTGGTCAGCATTTGTTGCGTGTTGATGAAGAGGATGCTTTTCAATTATCAGCAGAAATAGAAAAAAAATTAACAGATCGAGTTTTTTCGATAATTGACAATAATTCTATTGACCTAATAATTTTAGAGGATTATGACAAGGGTGTTTTTTCGGAAAGTTTTATTCGTAATATCACAAGCAAAGCAAATGAAAAGTCAATAATTACTACGGTTGACCCAAAGAAACGAAACTTTAATTTTTACACACATACAACTCTCTTTAAACCAAATCTCAAAGAATTTGGAGAAGGATTAAAAGTTGATATTAATAAAAACGATATTGATAAGCTAAAACAACTTGCTCAAACCTATATTAAGGACAATGAAATTAAAATTCTACTTCTCACATTATCAGAAAAGGGAGTTTTAATTGCTGACGAAAAAAATGCTTATCATTTTCCTGCAATTATTCGTGCGATTTCCGATGTTTCGGGAGCAGGCGACACGGTTATTAGTGTGGCGGGATTACTCTTGGCGTGTGGTGCTTCGTTAGTCGAAATTGCACAAATATCTAATATTGCTGGAGGGCTTGTCTGTGAAAAAACGGGTGTTGTTCCTATTGATGTGGATGAGCTTTTAATAGAATCCTGCATATAATACCATTTCAATATCGATAACGGCAGGAAAATAATGTTTTTTTGGAATACCTTTTATAAATCTTCGCGACAGAAAACAATCAATGTTTATTTTTAAGTAATTGTCTGAAGTATTCTAAGTCCTCAAAAAAGGTAATTTTAATATTATTTATGCTTCCTTCAATAATTTTAATCTGCTCGTCTGGAAACACAATATTTACAATACTAGTATCATCGGTGTGTTTAAAACGATTAACTTTTTCTAGTTTTTCGTATGCACCAAAAATAACATCAAAATTAAAACCTTGAGGAGTTTGTGCTTTAAACAATTTTGAGCGGTCAGGAATAGACACGAGAGTTTTATCTTCGGCTGTCATATAAATAGTATCTGTGGTAGGCACAGCGACAGAAACAGCTCTACAAGTCTTTAATTCATTTATTACCGATGAAATTATAGACTTATCGGTATTAGGTCTAACAGCATCTTGAATAAGCACTTTTACATTTGGCGAGTGATTTTCCAGTCTTGCAATTTCCTTTAGCCCAATAAACGAAGATTCTCCACGACTAGCGCCACCTTCTATTACCGAAACTATTTTATTGAATTTTGTCCCAATTGCAATTTGCTTAGTTCTCTGGATATGTTCTGGATTACTTACTACAACAATTTTGTGAACTTCTGGGTGATTATTAAAATTGCTAAGACAATAGTCCAAAATAGTTTTACCGTAAACATCGGCAAACTGTTTTGGCATATTATCATTCCCGAATCTGCTACCCGACCCACCGGAAAGTATTAATGCGTAAATTATCTGATCAGACATAAGAACATCTAATAAAAAAAGAAAAAGCCCATAAACATGGGCTATATTAAAACTTAATCTTTTGCGATTTCTGCGTAAGCAGTTGCATCTAACAATGAATCTGCTTCAGCTGGGTTGTTCATTTTTATTTTAATTAACCAACCATCACCAAAACAATCTTTATTTACTAAAGCAGGATCATCGATAATTGCTTGATTAACTTCGAGAACCTCACCACTTACAGGCATATAAGTATCAGAAACAGTTTTTACAGCTTCGATAGTACCAAATGATTCACCTTTGTCAAGATTTTCGCCTTCGGTTTCGATTTCGATAAATACTATATCGCCAAGGTGTGTAGCTGCAAATTCAGTAATCCCTATAAAAGCAACATCTCCTTCAATACGTAACCATTCGTGTGATTCAGCATACTTCAAATTGTTCGGAATATTCATTGTAATAAAATTTATAAATTAATTTAATATGTTAATTATTCTAACACTCAAAATAAATACTTTTTTTTCTAAGTTGCAAGAGTAAATCTCAGACTTACACCAAAATTTGTATTTGATGTTGGATAAGTTACATTAAGTGTAGGTCTATTAATTACCTGATCGTAGAATAAGCGGAGATTAAATCTGTTACTTAGCACATAATCCGCAGAAGTTTTTATTGTATAGGTTAACTGTCCGGCTGTAGGTTGATTAAAACCTTCTTCCAATTTGCGAATTACAGTTAGGGTATTACGAATTGAGAAATCGAATCTAATATTTAAATCAGATTTATAATTTCTAGTTTTGCCACCTCCTTTAATCGTAATTTCAACATCTTTAAATCTGTAACCAGTTCCAATAATATACTCGTCATTTCTTAGTTCAGTGAGCTGATTATTGCTAAAACTCATATTAAGATTTCTATTTTTCTTAACTTCCAATTTAACAATAAAACTATTTATCATCGTCATATCAATAGAGATAAGAGGAGAGAATTGCTCTGTAATACTTATTCCGTTAATCTGATATTTAGAATAGTAATTTTCAAGTTCGTCACGAATAATATTAAATCCGTCGCGTTCATCGTATTCATTAGACAATCTTGTTTGATATGACCCAATATTAAAAGTAGAACGATAAACATGATTAAGGTTAACTGTACGGAATATCTTTTTAAGTTTTGGAATTTTACCGAGACCGTCGTAAGTTATCCTCCAATTTGGTAAAGCACTAAAAATTGATGGGAAGGTTTCTAAACTAACTTTATCTGCACTCATATTAGTATAAGCCGCTAAGAAAGATGGTATTAAAACATCTTGAGAAGTTTTTCCATAACCTTCAGGAAAACCATAAGTGTCAACTAAAGTAGGATCAAAATCTGGTCGTTGAGAAGCTAATCTATTTGCGATAATTATTCTATTCTCGTCAAATGTGGTAAAAGTTGGAGATGTATAATCGCCTTTATTTTTGAAAGGCTCAAAAGCAGTACCCCAAGTAATTGTGGACATAGAGAAGCTACCGCTTTGAACTGGGTTCATTCTCATAAAACCATTTGCCTCAATAGTTTCATCGTAACCATATCTAAAATACTGACTATTATTCTCACTAAAAGTATGAGTAACGGTTAAATCGATTCTAAGGTCGCGTATTGGTTCTACAGAAGCTCTCACATTCCAGTTACGGTTATGAGTTTGCATAAATGCCTGAATGTTTGTTGTGTCGCGGGTTATCACATTGCTATTCAACGCCCAATCTTCAAAACCTCCTTCTTGCCAACCCATGATAAATGGAATTGTAGGTGTTCTTATTGCCGCAGAAGGACCATACATAGCAGGGTCTGCAACATATCTAGACATACCCATAATGTAAGTTGATGGCATATATCCTGGTAATAAAGTTCCGTTTGTTTCTGTGAATCCTACCGAAATATTTTTCACACTCATCATAACTACCAAAGTATTGTCGAAAATTATTTTTGCAATGGATTCGTTCTTTTCACGTTTACCAGTGACAATCAATTTAACGTCTTCAGCATCTGTGGCTGGAATAAATTCAAGCTTATTTTCGTCAATAACCTTGGTTTCGCCTGCTATTTCTTTACCACTGGCATCGGTAGCTTTAATGGTAACATCTTCAGTCTTTAACTTGTGTGTAATAGTTTTTCCCTTTTCAGCTTTCAACTTGCTGGCACTAGCCTCAAAAGTAACAGTTTCCATCTCTTTCTTTTTAGCTTTTCCAGTCTGTCTGCCACGATATTTTTTATTTACTCCATCGAGGTATTTAATCTTGTTGTATAAACTGAGCAAGTTAAATTGAGTATTAAGAGACATAGAATTACCATTCTGTAAGGTATTACCAAGTTTTAATGTATCGGCAGTAATAGGCCCAGCTGTCCAATCGTAAGTTCCAGAATAACGTGCATTTGCAGTTATCCAGTTTAATATTGGAATCTTATTAATAGGTAAGTTATAAGTAACATCCCATTGGTGATGGTATTGCGTATTCCTACCAAAATCGCGGAAATTATTCCATATTGTATCTCGTTTCTGTTGGTAGTATGGGTCTTCTTTGTACAAACGTCCTTGAGGTTCGTCAATTCTTGCATTATTAGTTGCGGAGAAATCAAATTTTAAGTTTTTCGATATATTGTATTTAAAATCATACTGACGAACCCAAGTAAAGTCTTTGCGAACACTAATAGGTAACGGCAGAGAAGAATTATAGATATTTCTAAGTTGAGTTTCTCCATATTGTCTGTTTACATTAGTTCGGAACGACAACTGCGAAGGCAAATAATAGAAGTTGAAATCTTTAACAATTTGGAAAGCTTTATTATTGAATAGCTTAACTTTTTTGAAAGGCTCCACAATTTTTGGTGTTGCATTATAATTATAGAATACAGCACCAGTATATAATTTATTGGTATTGAAAATTGTATTTACATCACGGGTATATGTTTCGTTATAACCATAACTTACCGACCAATTTGCAAGGTCATAAATCATTGGTTTACCTTTTGTTTTGTTCACTTTTACGTTTGTAAGATTCATACTTTTACGCATAGTATAATCTTGAGCTATATAACGTAAACTATCTTTATATTCCTGAGTCAAATTAGGATCGGAAAGAGCTACTTTAAATGGAATATCTGGATCTAGAGGATTATACTCAGGATTCGAAACATTTTCTGAATAGCCAACATAGAGCGGAATTCTCACATTTAATTTCTCAGGGAAGAATTTACCCAATTCAAAGTTAGATGAAATATCGTATCTATTTATTTCTTCTTTTTGTCGTTCACTAACCTTCTGATTTATCGCCCCAAAGCCAGGCTTACTAGTGCTTCCAGCCATAGTAACAGAACCAAAATCGGCAAGTTTAGCTGTTATTCTAGCATTTGCTGCCCATCCGCCCTTTTCGTCAAAATTAGTTAAACGTAACTCGTTAACCCAAACTTCAGCACATTTTGGTTCTCCATCATCGCCATCGGTGGTAGACACTCTTTTTGGATTTCTAATACCTACCATGATTGTCTGAACATTAGAAAGATTTGGATTACCCATAACGCTAACTTTGCGTTCTCCATCCTGCATGGAGTACAGTCGAGTTAAACTAACATTAATATCGCCAGAACGTATTTTATCGTTACGATTTTGTTTAACTAATTGCAATAGTTCGAACTCAAGGTTAAGGTCATTTTCTTCGGGCCAAACTATATATCTATCCGGCGCTTGTTCGTCCAAAGTTCCGTCGTAATTTCCTGCTGGAGTAACAGATAGAGGTATTTCGTACTCGTAATAATTGTTTTTATAATCAGTTCCAAGACGAACAAAAAGGCTAACATCACCATCTTCAATTGCAATTTCGCCAGGAAGAGATTCTGCATGGATAAACATTTTAAGTCTCAGATATTTACGAACATCTAGATTTACATTTTTGTAAACGGCACGAGCATCACCATCCTGTAATCCGCATACTTTAAGCGACATTGATTGCTCATTTAATTGTCGCATTTGAGGATTCATTGGGTCAATCTGACGGTTAATATCTGGAGGTAAAATGTAATTGACAGGAGTTTTCGATGCATTTTCCTCAATGTTTACAGCACTTACATCAAATGGGGTTTCAGCAAGCTCGTCAACTACATATTCGCCAGGCTGCATAAAAGAAGCATTATACTTACGCCATTCTCCACGCACCAAGCTTAATGTAGCAAAACGAAGAATTGTAGGCTCAGTAAAACTAGTCATAAACATACGCATGAATCGTACAGATTTAAAATCCTGTATAGAACCTATTTTCTTGTCATAATCGTAAACTGGAATTTTAAACTGATACCATGTAACCATGGATGTTTCGTCATTTGCAAAACTTGCCGATGTTTCAACTTTATCAGTAATATAGTTACGTCCTACTTCAAAATCCTCTTGGCGGATACTGATGCGGTATTGGAAATAATTCTCTGATTCACTAAGAGTATTATCTTTATTAATATCCTCTAAGTTTGGTGTGGTTTGGGCACTTGTGGAATAAGACTCCAGCGAATATTCGGCAGGTGGAGAGTTTCCTTCTAGTCCGTTAAACATTTTATACCTGTCTAGAATATTTATTCCATCTAAGTCGTAATCAGAACCTCTATAATGATGATAATCGTCACTTGAAGGATCTTTGTATGCATTTATAAATGCTGAAGAAGTTGGTCCAAAATATTCAGAAATACTATCCAAGTAAGCATGATTTCCTCCTGCACTAAAGAATGTAATTTCGTTTTGGTCACTTAATCCATCCAAACCAACGTCTTGAGCGACTCTTGATACTGGATCGTTATCAAATGCACTAACCAATGATTGCATAAGAGGAATAACCCCCCAAGCTGTTGTGTCGGTAGGATTGTCGTTTTGCGGTGTTGGCAAACCATGCTCGAAAGACTTACGTCCATCTTTCAAAATATCTTCGGAAATATCTCCAAGGTTAAAATAAAGATCTCCGCCAATATTTAACGAATCCTCAACAAATGGATCCATCATCCAAAATTCAATATATTCAATATTGGCTTCCTCAAAATCTGTGGTTTGCAATTGACGCATAATCCCAGCCCATCTATTTTGTGGATTTAGCAACAATCCGTTTGCATTCATCCCATAAATATCATAGTTATATGGCCCTTTTTCTGAAGGATAGAACGCAAGGTTAAGCGCGACCATATTGGTAGGAATGCCAGTTGTACTTTCACGATTTGGAAATAATTCCTTTTCGTAAATTTCACGAACATAGTGGCTCGATTGATCTTCCACAGAAACAGGCGAAGAACTACGATGGAAGAATGGATCGATAACATACCAAGCTAATTTCGCCCTGTTCATTCCATATTCTAAATTGTTCACCAATCTACTTTCTGGAAACATAATAGAATCTGCTGGGGTGCTTGATAATGTCCAAGCAATTTGAGATTTTAAATCTATGCTAGTTTTTGTGCCTTCAAAATCGTCAATATAAGCATTTCCATCTTTTTCAATTGCTTTTGAGTGCCCAGGTATTAAGTGAGCAAACTCACCAGTAACAGTAAGTGTTGACATTTCCTTGGTTTCGATTAAAGGAATAAAGTCAATTACTTTAGTAAGAAATGGAACATCGGTACGGTACGAAGTATTTACACCCCATATAGTATTTGAAATTGGCTCGTCGCCTATGCTTACTTTTTGCGTTAAAGGCTTTTCGGTAAGATTTAAAATTGTTGCCCCGATATTAAAGTCTTTAGAGAATTCATAATTAAAGTGAGATCCGATAAGGGTTTTTGTTTGGATATTGAACATTGAATTACTCTCAAGAGAGATTTTTATTGGAGTGCCAGATTCTAAAATACCAGCATTTATAATTTTTACTCTTCCAAGATTATAATCGACGGTATAATCAACATTCTCAGTTAATTTAACAGCGCCTGCAGTAACCGAAACGCTACCAGTAGGAATATTAATTGCATTAAGGGAGATATCGCTACCTCCTGCGCTTTTATATTTACCTTTAAGTTTAAATTTATTCTTTTCTGCAATTTGACGTGCAGTACTCTGAGTACTATCGTATAATTCCTGAAACACATACTGATCGGCTAGCTCATTTAGTGAGTTATTACCACCAGTAATTTTCAGTTTTAAGTGACTACCAAAAGGCTCGCGAACAGGAAATATTATTCTACCATTGCTTGCACTAACTGTTAATGTTTCAATAAAGTCGAACATTCCATCTGGGTATGGATCTAACTGAGAGTTTAGATTATCGAGATTCATAACTTCAAGTAATCTTGTACTATCTATTGCACCAACAGGTAAGAAATTAATTTCTGTTCCAGTTTTATCATTATTGTACATAATATCGAACCAAAAATCTTCGTTGCTAAGTTGGTATGCACCGATATTATAAATATTTTTCATCATAAGATCCCATGCCTTTAGCTGTGGAGTAAATGATGTGCCTTTGATAAGTTTTAGAATTAAGGCTTCGGGAGCAGATATTGCAGAGTTTGAAAACTCCCCAACTTTAAATACATTTCCGCCAACAGTATATTCGTAAGCAACCGCCAAAACCTGATCGGAGCTAAGGGTTGAGTTTAACGAAATATAACCTAATCTTAAGTTTACATTATATTCCGAAGCCTGTAGCAGACGTGCAGACTCTATCTTTTCAAAGTCAGAGCCTCCGACCATATTTATCCCAAGTAAAGTTTGACTAACTTGATTTATATCTCTGATATTGGGTAAGTCAATTGCGACATTTCCTAAAATATTTATATCGTTTTGTGGATATACAGTTTGAAAAACACCATTTGCATCTCTTACATAATTGGACTGAATATCGTTGTTATTACTTTCGCCAAGGTCGGCAAAAGCAACAATATTACGAGAATCGTTAAAGTTTCCAGTTTTATTTGTAACCCAAACTTCTATACGTGTAATATTAATTCCACTATTTAAAATCGGTAATCCCGCAAGTGATCTGTCGTAATTTTCTTTAAAATAATGAGATAAGAAAAAGTGTTTATTTGCTTCGTATTGATCCGCTTTCAACTCGAATTCCTTAGTTTGAGCTCCGCCTTCTACTTCGATAGTTGAGGATTCTCCTTTTTGTTGAGAGAAAATGGTGGTAACGGTCATTTTTCCGAATTTTGCTTCGGTTTTAAACCCAAATAAACTCTGACTACCAGTGATAAGTGTACCAGTTAAAGGAAGAGACACATTTCCAGCTTCAATTTTTTGAATAATTTCATCTTCATGACCAGTATATTCGAGTTTTACAGAGTTTTCAAAGTCAAAAGCAGCTTCGGTATCATACTGAACATTGATTTTCATTTTATCACCAATCTGACCAACAACATTCATTTGAATTTTCTCATTGAAGTCGAAAGTTGTTATACGCTGCATTTTTACTGGTAAAGAAGGATTGTCGACTTTAGAAATATTTAGTCCAAAACTTAATTCAGCAGACCCCTGAGGTTTTATGTCAATAACATTTCCACCAAAAATCCTATCAAATATTTCTCCACCAACTTCTAGTTTGGGGATTAGAGCATCACGACTTTCAGAAACATCGCTTTTAGAGCGTTGACGCCAATATGACTTCATAGCTTTATTAAAATCGTATTCTAAATATTCGTCAAAATTAACAGCAAAAGGCGTTTCAATTACTTGGTCGCCAAGCTTCTTAACAAAAATATATTGATCTGTTTTCTCGTCATATATAATTTCCGTGGTAATATTCGACGGCTCTGATCCATACAATGGAGAGTTGTCGTTGTTTTGGGTTGGATTTATTGGATCATTTGGCAAAGGATAAGTCAAGTTAAGGTCTTTGATTGTATCATCAAGATGAACCTCATTATTTCGTGGAATGGCATAGCCGCCCATATAGTCATTTACCTCGGCATTCGACGGAAACATTACAGCAATAAGACTGACAATCAACCCGCCAAAAAACATGTATTTAAATATCTTTCCTACCAATTTCTTAATTTTTACAAATAATTTAATGCAAGTTTAATAACCTCTTCCAGAGAAAGATTATTGCTCTCTTTTAATAGTTTACTTAATACTTTTTCGACAGCAGGTTTTGCAAAACCCAACATCGTTAAAGCAGTTAACGCATCTTTCTGCAAAGTATTGTTTACCAGACCGAATATTTCACTAATTTCTATATCCGCACCAGAAACTTTATCTTTGAGTTCGATTATAATTCTTTGAGCTGTTTTTGTACCAATTCCTTTTACACTTTGCAACAAACTAACATTGTTTCCAGCAATAGCCTCTACCAAATCTTTTGAGCTTAGCGATGAGAGTATTAAACGGGCAGTATTTGCACCCACACCATTAACCGAAATTAGAAGTCGAAACAACTCTCGCTCTTGCTTATTGACAAAACCAAAAAGTAGATGAGCATCTTCTCTAACTATTTCGTGCAAAAACAACTTACATTCCTGTCCTTGTTTTAAACCCGAATAAGTATTTACACTAACATTTACAAAGTATGCCATCCCGTTGTTTTCAACTACTGCATAAGTCGGGGTAAGTTCAGCAAGTAAACCCTTTATATATTCAAACATCCGTATTTTAATTGTTTTATAATTTGCAAAAATAAAAAACAAATTCGATACTTCAATTTTTATTTAATATATAGGTGAAATTTTAAAAATAAAAGTGCTTAGAGTGCCTTGAATTTTATTTATGGTAAAAAAGTTGAAGTTTACAGCCTGTCTGCTTTCATACATGTACAACAAAAAGATTGTCCCAATTTAAATCATAGTTTTATTGAATTATGAATGGGTGAATAAATTATCATTAGATTTTGCTTCGAAGAATGTCCATAAACAAAAAATTATTAAATTTGTTAAATAAAAAAACAAAAGCTATGGATAAAAAAATTGTTAAAGAATACAGTAACGGCGAGATTACAGTTGTGTGGAAACCTGATGAGTGTATTCACAGTACTATTTGTTTTAAGAAGTTGCCAAATGTCTTTAAGCCTAGAGAAAGACCATGGGTAAAAATAAATGCAGAGTCAACGGCGCAAATAATTGATACTGTTGAAGCATGCCCAACAGACGCTTTAACCTGGCGGTATGATAATGCTGATTTAAACGAAAAAAATGAAAAAAACATGAACGAAATAAAATCTACTAAACCAGAAATTCAGATTTCTGAAAATGGGCCTTTGCGTATTCCTGCGGAAATAAATTTGAAAGATGCGAGTGGAAAAATACTGAAAGTAAATGAAGATAAATATGTCTGTCGCTGCGGCCAATCAAAAAACAAACCTTTT
>JBBQCZ010000040.1:0-26453 GCA_038319215.1 Bacteroidales bacterium
CATCTTCTGTCATGCAACAAAAGTAGCATCTTAAGTATATATAATCCAAATGGGTTAGGCATTACTTATTAATAATGGTATGATGAAAACTAAATTTGTATTTGTGCAAAATGATAATTATCTTTGGCACTGATTAGTAACCTATATTTTATTGGGTTGCTTTGTAATTATAAATAAAATTTGTCTTAATTTGCACTTTTATTTTACAATTCACTTTATGAAAATCACTACTTTTTTATTTGGAATTACAATATTAATTTCAGTTTTATTTTTTAGTTGTGAGAACGCAAATATTCATCTTGATGATGCAGGCTTTTTCCTAAAAGATACTAGCAGTAATCCAACTGTTGATACTGTTCACTTTTCCACACAGATTCGACCAGTTTTGCAAAACAATTGCGGTTCTTGTCATTTTGCCGGTGCAACGCCAGATTTTGAATCTCCAAACATTTATAACAACATTGTTGGTGGAAATTATATTAATCTTGCAAATCCTGAAAATAGCAATTTGTTTTTCTTACCAGATCCTGGACATGCGGATGGTTATTTAGCACCAGTAGAACACATTCTTATTGTAAAATGGATAGAGCAAGGAGCTCCTAATAATTAAGTTTGGAACTAAAATGCAACTAAAATAGTTTGCAATAAGTCCAAGGATGAATATAACAAACAAATAAAAGCGAATTTGATGAAAAAGTTGTGGTTAGTTTTAGTTTTATCAGGAATGTATGTGAGCTCTTTTGCTCAGAGCGATTCCCTTAGTCAAGAAAAAGTTGAGAGAAAACCTGTTATCAGTCCGTGGTACACAACAACCTTTATCGACAATCAAACTACTTATATTACTCCCAAAAAACATCTCGAATTGGTAATTAATCATAGATTTACTGCCATAGATAACGGTGTTACAGATTTGTTTGGTTTTTATGGCGCATCAAACATCAGACTGGGTCTTAATTATGGTATTACCGATAATTTGATGATTGGATTTGGGAGTGAAAAGGATAAAAAAATGCAAGAATTCTTAGTAAAATACAATATTATTGAACAATCAAAAGATAAGGTAATACCAGTTTCTGTTGCAGTTTTTGCCAATACTTGCATAAATACACGAGAAGTAGATTATTGGGGAGCTGATTATAAATTTCAAGATAGAATGTCGTATTTTTCACAACTTATAATATCTAGAAAATGGAATACGAAGTTTGCCACTATGCTAGGTGTAGGATATGCTCATATAAATAAAGTAGAAAGCTACCGAATTGTAGCAGAAGATTCGCTAACGGAAACAATTGCATATTATCCTAAATATTATAACAATGCAATAGGACTTACTTTAACAGCAAGGTATAAAGTTACAGGAGCATTTTCGGTAATTAGTGAATTTGAGCAGCCATTTGCAATTGGAAAAACTGGGAATAATGGCAATCATAGCGAAATACCTAAGCCATTAGAAGCAAAACCAAACCTTGCTCTAGGTTTTGAAATTACAACTTTATCACATTCTTTTCAGATGTTTGTATCTTCGTATAGAGGAATTGTACCACAAAATAACTTAATTATGAATAATTTTGACTTTACAGACAAATCTGGCATAATGCTTGGTTTCAATGTGGTCGTTAAATTTTAAAAACAATAGATCAGGAATTTGGTTTAAATTATGTTCCGGTAATAAAAATTATAAAGAATATCTTATGAAAACAAAAAACTTATTATTCGTTTCACTGGCAGCAGTGATGATTGTAGGAGGATTAACAGCTATGAAATATGCTAAAGACCCATGGCAAGTACCAGCAAATTACAAAACGATGAAAAGCAAAGTTCCTACATCAAAGCAAAGTATTGCTGAAGGAAAAGAGCTTTTTGATATGTCTTGTGCAAGTTGTCACGGTGCTACAGGCAAAGGAAATGGAGTAAAAGCAAAAAATATGGGAATCGAGATGTTTGATTTTTCTACTGCAGATTATCAAACAAAGTTTACAGATGGCGAAATTTACTACCAGTCATTTATTGGCCGCGCAACTTGGCACGACTTCCGTAAAGGTGTTGCTGATGAAAATGATAGATGGAATGTTGTTAATTATATTCGGACGATGAAGAAATAAATTGTTGCGGTGACTTCGACTACGCTGTTGTCGGTGACTTCGGCTTTCGCCGCGGCGAAAGCAGAAACCACCGAACCCCAATAATCCTTACTTTAAGTTTTTAAAACCATTTTCAATTTCAAAACTGATTCTTTCAAAAACCTCTTCGAAACTACCCATGCCGCTAATTTTTTCGACACCGTGCAGCTCGTTATATTTTTCGATTACCGGCACAGTTTTGTTTTCGTGATCCTGAAGTCGCTGAACAATTTTTGCTGTACTTGAGTCGTAAGGCATGCACTCGCCAGTTTTGCTTCTTTCGTCGAGACGTTTAATTAGTTCTAGTGTAGGCACTTCGATTTCGATGATTTTAGCTAGCGACGACCCATGTTTTTTCAAAAGTCCATCGAGAATGTAAGACTGAACCAAAGTACGAGGAAAACCTTTAAAAATAAATCCTTTAACGCCTTTTGAGTTTTCGAGTTTTTTCTCAATTAATTGAACCACAATTTCATCAGGAATAAGTTGTCCATTATTATAAAGTTCTTGAACATGTTTGCCAATTTCTGTTTTTTTAGCAATTTCTTCGCCTAACATTGGTCCTGTTGCAACATATTCGAGTCCGTATTTTTTAGCGATAGCTTTTCCTTGTGATCCTCTTCCCGAACCAGGATAACCAAACAGAACAATATTAAGAAGACGTTTGCTCAATTCTTCCTTAACAATATTTTGAATTTGTTCGCCAACCGATTCGATGTTTTGAATCCCATCAACCTCGTTATACAATCCTTTGTCTTTATAAAAATTTAAAACTGGCAAAGTTTTGTCGTTATATTCTTTTAATCTGTTTCTGATAACCTTTTCATTATCATCGGCACGACCAGATGTTTCGCCTCTTTTAAGCAGACGTTTTACCGATTCTTCTTCTGGAACTTCCAAACTGATGAGGCAATTTAAAGAAGTGTTTAGTTTAATCATCAATCCTTCGAGAATGTACGCTTGAATATAAGTTCTAGGGAAACCATCAAACAAAAATCCATTTGCATTTGGATTATCAGTAATTGTTTTTTCAATTATCTGAACAATAATCTCATCGGAAACAAGTCCTCCAGATGCAATTATGCTTTGGGCTTCTTTTCCCAGCCTTGTTTGGTCTTTTATTTCCTTTCGGAGCAAATCTCCGGTCGAAATATAAAACAGGTTATACTCCTTTATGAGTGATTCTGACTGGGTGCCTTTTCCTGCCCCTGGAGGACCAAATAACGCAATATTTAACATAATTCCTTGAATTAAATTTTATGCAAAATACGAATTTTATTTTTTATTAGGAAAAAAAAGAGCAGGCCGATAATAAATATCAGCTGCTCAGAAATATTGGGAGATAGTTCGTAGAAACTAACTTAATTTAGTTTTCTCTGCTCAAATAATCGTCGTATTCAGTTTCGAATCTGTTTTTATGATTCAGTTCTTGCTCTGACAATGAAGCAAACAAATTTGAATATGCAGGATCTTCAATTGTTTGGCTTAACTTTTTATATAATTCACAAGCGGCTTTTTCTCTGCGCATTGCAAGAACTAAAGCTTCAGGATAAGTAAGTTTATCGGAATCTTTTTCTTGAGGAATCATATAATCAGCAATCTTAATGTCGATTATTTTACTGGCTGGTAAATCAAAACTACCTTCACGTTTTACTTTTTGTAAAAATGCTTTGTGTCCCATTTCTTCTTTTGCAAATTTAAGAAAGACATCTCTCATTTCTGTATTAGTTACATCTGAAGATAGTCTGGTGTAAAAATCTACTGCTCCTTGCTCCCTAGCAATAGCAAAATCAAGAATGTCATTAATGTTTGAAAATTCTTTCATAATATAAAATTTTATTTGTTTTATTGGTCATACAAAGTAAACTGCGAATCGTAAAATTAACAAAAGATTGTTTTATTTTATTTCTAAAATATTATTTACCTTCTTTAGCATATCATTGCATCCAAAATTAAAATATCCCAAATTAGAGTCGCTTTGCGTGTTTACAAATGTAGGTTTATATTCTGGAATTGATGCAAGTATGTTTAAGATTTCGTCAAATATAACAGTAGAATCAGAAGATTGTTCAATTCCAAAAGCGTTTAAGATTTCAGCAAGTTGCTCAAGGTTATCTTGTCCTGTTTTTGTAATTTGTGATTTCTCAAATTGTTGAATATACTTCTGAGTATTTGTGAAGCTTCCACCTGTTTCGAAATGGAAACTTGCTGGTAAAAACAAATCTGCAATAAGAGCTGTTTCTGTCATAAAGTAATCCTGAACAACCATGAAATTTGATTTTGCGAACCAATTTTTTACGAGATTTTTATCTTTCGCGGTTCCAATTGGGTCTTCGCCAAAAATCATAAAATTAGAATAATCGCCAGCTTTAACTTTGCCACAATTACATTCAGAATCATTTTTAACGGCACCGGGTAATAAATCAGGTTTTATGCCCATGTCAATTACACCTTGAGAATTGTTCATCTCTTTAACTGCAATTACACCTGATCCTGTTTTACCAAGTTTTCCAGTAAGCATAACAAGGTTTATTAATTCCTGTGCAACAGCAGAACTAATTTCTTTTTCTTGGAATATGATAACTGCATTTTGTTCTTTATTGTATTCTTCAACAAAAGCTTTTATTTTGGCAGCAGAAATTCCACTTTCGACAGCACATGTATTGAAATCTGTCTTTGAAATATCTGAGAGATATGTACCAAAACCTTCAACATTTCCTTCGATAAAGAATTTATTGTACAAAGTGTTGTCAACAATAAATTTATTCATTGCTTTTATCAGACTGTAATATGATTTTGTTTTAATTACTTTATCGCATTTATAAGCAATTTTGGCATTTTCTTTATCTGTTACAAGAATAACTTCAGCACCAGTTTTTTCAACAGCACCAAAAACCATGTGGTTAACTAAGCTATTGTCGTAATTCAAATCTGAACCAAAAACATAAATTTTTGAGGCGTCTTTAAGTTCGCACATGGGAATATTTTTGTGAGTATCTTGGTAATATCCATTACCTCTACCAAAATATCCAAGACTTGTTATATTGTTGGTCTTCAATGCTTTGCGAACTAATTTCTGTGTTAGATAAAGTTCTTCATTGCTTAGTCGAGCTCCTGCAAAAACCATAGTTTCTGCCTCGTGCCCGCCGATATTTTTCTTGATTAAAGCATAAGCTTGGTCAAAACCAATCTCTTTCCACTTACCGTTTTCTTTCAACATTGGTTTTGTAATTCTGGTAGGATCGTTAAATACACGATATCCGAATTTTGCATGCTTGCCAATACTTCCTTTTTTGTTTACAAGACCAGGAATTCCTTCGGCACGGAAAACAAATCCGGATTTATGACGAAGCTCAATTGCCGCACCTTCGGAGCCAAAACAGTCGATAGTGTTTATTTTATCTGCTTTTACTGGCATTATCTTAAAAGGAACATTTTCGGTGATGGCACCTGTTGGACAAATTGAAATACACATTCCGCATGATTCACAATCTGTTTCTGTCAGCGCTTTGTTCATACTCGGAGCTACAAAAGTCTCAAATCCGCGTTCAACCAAGCCTAAAGCTTTTGCACCAACTATTTCATTGCAAACTCTTATACATTTTGAACAAAGAATGCATTTATTGTTGTCAATTTCAATCAGCGGGTGTGCAAAATCAACATTGTATTGTTTAAATGTTCCATCATAATATTTTTGGTCTGCATTGTATTTGTCAGCGTATTGCTGAAGTTTACAGTCGAAAAATTCGGAGCATCCACATTCAAAACATCTTGAAGTTTCGTTTTTGGCAACGCTTTCGTCAGAATAGCCAAGCTCTACTTCGTTGTAGTTTACTCTGTCTTTTGGGTCAAGAACCGGCATTTCTTCTCTTAATTGTTTTTGATATCTGCCAAGATAATCTTCGCTTTCCTGTTTTTTAAAATTGTCTTTTCTGCTAACAAATGTTTTTTTAAGAGGTTCAATTTTTTGTCCTGTTAAATACTGATGACAACTAACCCACGCTTTATTTGCTTGAGCAATTGCTTCAATCAAAGTAGCAGGACCAGTTACGCCGTCACCAGCAGCAAAAATTGAAGGAACACCAGTTTGCAAAGTTTTTGGATCTGCGTCAAGGTCGCCCCATTTATTTGCTTTTAGCTCACCTTCTTTAACAACAGAATTTACGTCGTTAAGGAAGTTTATATCTGTTTTTTGTCCGATTGCTGCGAGTATATAGTCAACTTCTAGATCAAATTCTGAACCTTCAATTGGTATTGGACGACGACGACCAGAAGCATCGGGTTCGCCCAGTCCCATTTTAATCAGAGTTACAGATTTAAGTTTTCCTTCGCTATCTTTATTAACACGAATAGGATTGTGCAAGAATAAATATTCCACACCTTCTAATTTTGATTCGTGAATCTCGATTGGATTTGCTGGCATTTCTTTTTCGGTACGACGATAAACAACTTTTACATCAGTAGAGTTGCAACGCAAAGAAGAACGACAGCAGTCCATAGCAGTATTTCCGCCGCCAACGACTATTACTTTTTTACCTTTAAAATCGTATCGTTGACCAGTTGTTTCCATATTTCGGAGGAAGTCAATTCCAGAATAAACACCATCAGCATCTTCGCCTTCTGCACCCAATAAGGTACCACGTTGCGAACCTATTGTAAGAACAGTTGCATCGTATTTTTTCTGTATTTCGGCATATTTAAGATTATCACCAAGTTTTTTATTGTAAAAAATATTTACTCCAAGGTCGGTGATATTCTTAGTTTCCGCATCAATAACATCATTTGGTAATCTATATTCAGGAATACCATATCTTAACCAACCACCCGGGTGAGCTTGGGCTTCGTAAATGTCGCACTGATGTCCTTTAAGTTGCAGATAATAAGCAGCAGATAAACCACCAGGACCAGCACCAATTACGGCTACTTTTTTACTCGTTGACGCAGCTTTTTTAGGAATGAATTTGTTTGCAGAATTAAGATCGTAGTCTGCTGCAAAACGTTTCATGTAGTCGATTCCTACGCCAGTATTTTCGTCAAGTAAATTTCTACGGCAAGCGGCTTCGCAGGGGCGAACACATACACGACCACAAATTGCTGGCAATGGGTTAACTTCTTTAATCAAAGCCACTGCTTCGCTATATAATTCTTTTTCGATAAGTGAAATATAGCCTTGAACATCAACGCCAGCAGGACAAGTTTCTTTGCAAGGAGCAACACAATCAGCATAGTGATTACTCATCAGTAAATTTAGAGCTGTATGTCTTGCTTTTACAACTTTTTCACTTTCTGTATTTATTACCATTCCTTCGGCTATACGTGTAGAACACGAAGGTTGTGGTTTCGGATTTCCTTCAATCTCAACAACGCAAACATAACACGAAGAATATGGTTCTAATCTTTCGTCATTACATAATGTAGGAATAATTATCCCTTCGCGTTTGGCCACTTCAACTATATACTCGCCAGGGTTTCCCTTTAATGGTTTCCCGTTTAATATTATATTAATTTTATCCATCGTTCGAAAGTTTTAAGTTAGACTGATTGCATCAAACTTACATTTTGAGAAACACACACCACATTTTATACACTTGGACTGATCGATTAAGTGAACCAGTTTACGCTCGCCTGTAATTGCCTGAGTAGGACACTTTTTTGCACAAACAGTACAACCCGTGCATTTTTCGGAATCAATTGTATAAGTAAGCAGTGGTCGACATTTTTTTGCCGGACATTTTTTATCGCGGATATGTGCTTCATATTCATCGCGGAAGTATCGTATTGTTGTAAGAACAGGGTTTGGAGCTGTCTGCCCAAGTCCGCAAAGTGAATTATCAATAATTTGATGTGATAATTCTTCCAGTTTTTCGATATCGCCATCTTTACCGTTTCCTTCTGTAATTCTCTCAAGAATTTCGAGCATTCGTTTGGTCCCTATTCTACAGAAAGTACATTTTCCGCAAGATTCTTTAGCTGTAAAATCAAGGAAAAATCTTGCCATATCGACCATACAAGTTGTTTCGTCCATTACAACCATACCACCAGAACCCATAATTGCTCCAGTAGAGCGCACAGAGTCATAATCAATTATAGTATCACCGAGATAAGCCGGAACACAACCACCAGAAGGACCACCAAGCTGAACAGCTTTAAATTTCTTTCCTTTTTGAATTCCGCCACCTAGTTTAAATATTATCTCATTTATGGTAATTCCAAGTGGAACTTCTACCAATCCACCACGATTTATTTTTCCAGTTAAAGCAAAAACTTTTGTTCCACTAGAGTTTTTTGTTCCATATTTTGAATATTCTTCTGCTCCGTGGAAGATTATCCAAGGAATATTTGCAAAAGTTTCAACATTATTTACATTTGATGGTTTTCCCCATAAACCTGCTTCGGCAGGGAAAGGAGGGCGTTTTCTAGGCATCCCGCGAAGACCTTCAATAGACGCCATCAAAGCAGTTTCTTCGCCACAAACAAACGCACCGGCACCTTCTTTTACATAAATGTCGATGTTAAAGTCTTTTATTCCACAAATATCATTACCGAGAAAACCTTTTTCGTGTGCTTGCTTAATTGCAATATTTAGACGTTTAATTGCCAGTGGATATTCAGCCCGACAATAAATTACTCCATGATTTGCACCAATTGCATAAGCGCCAATTATCATACCTTCCAAAACGGCATGAGGATCGCCTTCGAGTAATGACCTATCCATAAATGCTCCTGGGTCGCCTTCATCAGCATTGCAAATGATATGTTTTTCGTCAGAAGGATAATTAAATGCGAATTTCCATTTCATGCCAGTAGAAAAACCTCCTCCTCCACGACCTCTTAACCCAGAATCTTTTACAGTTTGAATCACCTGTTCGCGGCTTACACCTTCGCTAGCAATTTTTTTCAGCGCCGCATATCCGTCTTTTTGCAAATATTCGTTTATGTCTTCTGGTTGGATAACACCACAATTTCTAAGTGCTATTTTAACCTGAGATTCAAAAAAATCTTCTTCGCCAGTTTTGAACATTTCGCTTTTTACAACGTAGTTCTTTATCGGATTTTGATTAATTATATGCTCCTGAATTATTTCAACGGCTTTGTCTTCGTTAATTTCGCCATACAAGAAAGTTCCATTTTCGTCGATTACCTCAACTAGCGGTTCTTTGTAGCACATTCCAACACAGCTGGTTTTTTTAAGAATAAAGTCCAGATTTTCGGCATCTTTCAAAGCCAATAATTTGTTATAAACTTTCGATGCACCGGCGGCAATTCCACAACTGCCTAATCCGACTATAACTTGAGTTTTGCTCATTTGTTATTGTTTTTCTTTAAGTTTAATTTCATTTAATATTTTGACAGCAGCATTGCCATCTAGTTTGCCGAATACTTCGTCGTCCACCATAATAACAGGAGCTAACGAGCAGCAACCTAGACAGGCAACAGATTCTAGTGTAAACAATCTGTCAGTGGTAGTTTCTCCATCTTTAACATTTAGTGCTTCGGCAAGATATTCGGTAAGTTCTGTCGCATTTTGCACGTGACAGGCTGTTCCGTGACAAACTTTTATAATATGTTTCCCGACTGGTGCTAATCGAAATTGAGAATAAAAAGTTGCAACTCCATACATTTGACTTTTACTTATTCCCAATTCACTTTCAAGTTTTTCAAAAACAACAGAGGGAAGATACCCATAAAAAGTTTGAGCGGCTTGCAGTAACGGAATAACATTCCCTTTTTTTTCACGATATTTTTCAATAACAGAATCAAGAAAAGACAAATCAATTTCGCTTTGCTCTGCTCGTTTTTTATTCTGAAGAATTCGATTTATTCGCATGATATGGAATTTAAATTTATTAAGGTAAAATTATAAAAATACCAATACAACAATGGTTATTGTTGTAAAATAAAAAAATAAAAGTCCCGATATGCTGGAACTTTAAAAGATTTTTATGGCAAATAAAGATTCAACTACCTTTTTTCTGTTTGATAAAATTCTTTTACACTTAAATTTTTGGTAATTACAATTGCCATGAATTGTTCAACTTTTGCACTTATGGCACTTCCTGTTTAAATTAATAAAATGTTTATTTATTTTTACGTATTGCAATTATTGTATATGTTTTTTCCTAAGAACAACATGCTCAGTTTTATAAAAAAGGAATTATCTTTTTTAGAATATGACTTGATTGATGATACATTTATTTTGGATAAATGTTGATTAAATGGGCATTAAATTGTTTAAAAAATTAGCTAATTAGACCAAAATCAACCTTACCCTTATTCATCTCCTTAATATTAATAGCGAAAATAAGATTTTCGTTTTGACTAAGTTGAGGGTCTATTTCGAGAATTATAGCAGCAACATCTTTTACATATTGAATTAATTGTCCATCCTGGCTAAGGTTTGCCATTTTAAGATTAAATGCAAAACCACTTTGTTGCTTTCCTTCTAAGTCGCCAGGCCCGCGGAGCTTGAGGTCTGTTTCGGCAATCTCGAATCCATCGTTACTGTTTACCATTGTCATTATGCGATTGTATGCATTTTCCGAAAGCTTTTCAGCAGTCATTAGAAGACAGTAAGACTGTTCTGATCCACGACCCACACGACCGCGCAGCTGGTGCAACTGCGACAAGCCAAATCTTTCTGCACTTTCAATTACCATAACACTTGCATTCGGGACATCGACACCAACCTCAATTACGGTTGTGGCAATCATAATTTGTGTTACTTTATCAGTAAACATTTTCATTGCAAACTCTTTCTCTGCAGGTTTCATGCGGCCATGTACAACCGAAATCTGATATTTAGGTTTTGGGAAAGCACGACTAAATCCTTCTACTCCATCTTCTAGGTCTTTGTAATCCATTTTTTCGGACTCACTGATAAGTGGAAATACAACATATATTTGTCGACCAAGTTCTATTTGTTTTTTTATAAAACCAAAAACGCGCAAAACATCTTTATCTTTAAAATGTCTGGTAAGTATTTTTGTTCGTCCTGGAGGTAGCTCGTCAATAACAGAAACATCCAAATCTCCATATAGAGTCATGGCCAGTGTTCGTGGAATTGGAGTTGCCGTCATAATAAGCACATGCGGAGGAGAGTCGTTTTTTTCCCAAAGTTTTGCTCTTTGTTCCACTCCAAATCTATGTTGTTCGTCAATTATTACAAGCCCAAGATTTTTAAACTCAACTTTGTCTTCGATTAGAGCATGTGTGCCTATTAATATATTGAGTTTTCCCGAAATTAAGTCCTCATGTATTGCTGTGCGTGCTTTTTTCTTAACTGAGCCTGTAAGTAAATTTACGTTAATATTGAGACCTTCAAGAAATGTACTTACAGAACGAAAATGTTGTTGCGCAAGTATTTCTGTTGGGGCCATTATGCACGCCTGATATCCGTTATCAACAGCCATTAACATCGTTAGCAATGCAACTAGAGTTTTTCCACTACCCACATCTCCTTGTAAAAGTCTGTTCATTTGCTTTCCACTACCTAAATCGTTGCGAATTTCACGCAAAACACGAGTTTGAGCATTTGTAAGTTTAAATGGGATTTTCTTAAAGAAGCATTCTTTAATAAGATTATCGCGGTTTTTGTCGAAGATAAAACCAATAGAACTCTCTTTACGATTTAATTTTATTTGTTGTAAATTGAGCTGTATGTAAAATAATTCTTCAAATTTTATTCTGTATTGAGCAGCATTAAGTTCTTTTGTGTCGGTAGGAAAGTGTAATTGTGTAAGAGTGTCTTCAATTCCTTTGAGTCGATATTTTTCGCGAAACCATGTTGGCAAACTCTCCGAAAATTTTCCCTTTAGCTGTTTTAAAAGAGTGTCGCAAAGCTTCTGTATTGTTTTGGAATTGATAAAGTTCTGCTTTAGTTTTTCTGTTGTACTATACTGTGGATATAAATTATTAACAAGTTGTTTTTGCCATTTTTCAAATTCCTCAATATCTGGATGTACAATGTTTATTTTGCTTCCGAAAGCTTTGGGTTTGCCAAATAAAACATATTCTTTGTTTTTACTAATAGAATCTTTTATCCAACTAATTCCATGAAACCAAACGACTTCTACCATGCCAGTGTCGTCACCAAAATATCCTGTCAGCTTTTTACTATTTTTACTTAATGATGTTAATTCAAATTGAGTGAATTTTCCTTTAATCTGAATATATGGTAAATCTTTGTTTAATTCAGATATTTTGTAGAATTTACTTCTGTCGATATATCGATACGGAAATGTGTAAAGTAAATCTCGCCATGTCGACAAACCAAGCTCTTCCTTGAATAGTAATGACCTTTTAGGGCCTACTCCGGGTAAATATGTTAGTTCGTTATCGAGAATGTCCATTAAAATAAGTATTGAGCGTAAAAATAGTAAAATGTTCGTTGTTGCGAAAATATTTATGTTCTGTAATTTACAGCCAACGAGTACTACATTTCCTGTTTTGTAAAAATTAGCGCAGTGCAAATGCTTGTAGAGTAGTATTTTTTGTATTTTTACACATTATTTTATTAATCAAGTTATAACTGGTTGAGACTACCTGGAAACATATCATATTTTTTTAAAATCAAAAAAAATTATCTCCTGCCAGAGTATTTTGATGATTATTTATTGAATTTGGATATTCAACCATACTCGGTATTATTTGGTGATGATAATAGACAAGAACTTCTTGAGTCAAAAGAAATAATTGAGATGAGTGATTTTGGAGCAGGCTCACATAAACTGAAATCGCCAAAACGTTTTGTTTCCGATATCGCATCTATATCAGGTTCAAAGCCAAAATTCGGATCCTTTTATCAAAAACTTATTCAACAGTTTAAAATTACAGATGTTCTTGAATTGGGAACCTCTGTTGGTATTGGAACTGTTTATTTGTCAACCGCTACAAAAACGATTAAACTAACAGGGATTGAAGCCTGTAAGCAAACATGTTCATTTTTGGCGCAAAGGTTAAAAGAAAGAAAAATTGACAATGTTAAACTTATTAATAATGATTTTGACAGTGTTTTTGAGCAAGGATTATTAGGTTTACAAAAATTTGATTTGATTTTTATTGATGGAAATCACAAAGGAAAATATTTATTAAAATATTTTGATATTCTTAAGGCAAAATATGTTAAAGATAAATACGTTGTAATTGTTGATGATATTAATTGGAGTCGTGATATGTGTTTGGCGTGGAAAAAAATAACCCTGATGGATAACACAAAAACATATCTTAATTTATTTAGGTGTGGAGTTATTGTTTATGGGTTTGATCTTCCGGCTGGAAATTTTTCTATAAATTTTGTTAATAATCAGATTTTGTAGTTAATAATGTTTATTTTTAGAAATAAAAATTAGTGAAAAGTGAAAAAAGTTATAGAACTTGAAAATATTGTAAAGAACTATTTTGTTGGTTCTATTACTGTAGAGGCATTACGCAAAGTGAATCTTTCAATCGGAAGCAATGAATACGTTGCCATTATGGGCCCTTCCGGAAGTGGAAAATCTACTTTGATGAATATTATTGGTTGTCTGGATACAATTACTGAAGGTCGATACGTTTTAAACGGAACAGATGTAAGCTTTATGACAGACAACGAGCTAGCCACTACTAGAAACAAAGAAATAGGTTTTGTTTTTCAGACATTTAATTTACTGCCACGTTATACTGCATTTGAAAATGTAATGTTACCATTAGTTTACGCTGGAATGTCCACAAAAGAGAGAAACGAAAGAACCGAAAAAGTTATAGCGGAAGTTGGTCTTTCAGACAGATCTCATCACAGACCAAATGAATTATCGGGAGGACAAAGACAAAGGGTTGCTGTTGCTCGTGCCTTGGTAAATAAACCATCTATAATTCTTGCCGACGAACCAACCGGAAATCTTGATACCAAAACCTCAATCGAAATAATGGGATTATTTGAGGAGATTTATAAACAAGGGAATACAATAGTTGTTGTTACTCACGAAGAAGATATTGCCCGTCATGCGCGACGTATTGTAAGGCTTAGAGACGGGATTATTGAATCGGATGTTATTAATGAAAACCCCGCAATGGCTTCTGATTTACAGAGCGTTGAGGAAAAATAAAAAAAGATTAGTAAAAATGAAAGTTTACACCAAAACTGGAGATAAGGGAGAAACATCTTTGTTGGGTGGGCAAAGGGTAAGAAAAGATAATATAAGACTCGAGGCTTACGGAACAATTGACGAACTCAATGCTTTTATCGGTATGATTATTAATTTTCCTATTGATGTGTATGACAAAAATTTGATAAGTTTTATTCAAAATCGATTATTTGATATCGGAGCATTTCTGGCCGCAGAAAATGTGGGCGCGGAATATCCGATACCAGAACTAAGAAAAATTGGAGATCAAGACATAAGTTTTCTTGAACAATCTATCGACAGATTCGATACTGATTTGCCCAAATTAACGAACTTTATAATCCCTGCTGGTTCAGAATTAATTAGTTGGTGCAACATTTCTAGGACGGTTTGTCGAAGAGCAGAAAGAAGAATTATTTCTATCGAAGATAAAGACAAAAAATACCTTCAAATTATTATATTTATCAATAGATTGTCAGATTTACTATTTGTAATGGGTAGAAAATATGCAAAAAAATTTAATGTTGATGAAATAATGTGGAATAATGACTTGTAATTCAATTATTTTTGTTTATTTCGCAAACCAATTTTAAAAATGTTTAACCTCAAACAAAAAAAGATATTATGTATTGGACATTGGAATTAGCATCAAAACTGGAAGATGCTCCCTGGCCTGCAACCAAGGACGAGTTGATAGACTTTGCTATCCGCTCTGGAGCACCTATGGAAGTTATTGAAAATCTTCAAGAAATTGAAGACGAAGGAGATATTTACGAAAGTATTGAAGATATCTGGCCTGATTACCCAAGCAAAGACGACTTTTTCTTCAATGAAGATGAGTATTAATCTTGATAAAATTTACTTAGAGGGCTAAAACCCTCTTTTTTTTGCTCTAAAACTAAGTTTTAATTAAGTGCTTTAGGTGATAATATTTTATTTTGATAAATATTTTGATATTAGTGAACTATAAGTCATTATTTTTGTTCTTTAAAAATAATTTAAAATTAATACAATGAATTTAACAGAAAAACCGCTTATTCAGGACTTTCACTTGGAAGGAGTAATGCACATTTCGCCAGAGGAGGCATTTGAGTTAATTAGCAAAGACGAAGTTTTTTTTATTGATGTTCGCGAAGAAGCCGAATTCACTAAAGAATATTTTGATTTTGATAATGTTTTCTTTCATCCTATGTCTGTAATTATGGATAGAGTTCAATATATTCCACATAATATTCCTTTGGTAATTGTTTGTAATGAAGGAGTAAGAAGCACAAAAGTTGCAAATGTTCTTCTCCGACAAGGGTTTACCGAAGTTTCAAATCTTGATGGAGGAATTAATGCTTGGAAAGAAAAAGGATTTCCTATTGCCGATGGTGGAACAAATGGCGATGAATGCGGAGATGACTCATGTAATACGAGTTCTTGCGGTTGTGGTTGTAATGGTTGCGGATAAACAAATCGATTTTATTACAATAAAAAAGCCTGATGGATTTAATACTCATCAGGCTTTTTTAGTATCTATAAACTAAACTGTTTTCAATTTATCTCTATGTGAGCTAATGTGTACAATTATTGATTTTAGAATAGCTATTCCATCAGTATTTCTTAATTCTGGATCTGCAGCTCTTTCTGGATGGGGCATCATTCCAAAAACATTTTTGCCTTCATTGCAAACCCCAGCAATATTCATCAACGAACCATTTGGATTACTTTTTTCTGATAGATTTCCATTTTCGTCGCAATATCTCCAGATTATTTGATTATTAAGAATCATTTCTTTAAGAGTTTCGTCAGGAGCATAATATCGTCCTTCTCCATGTGCAATAGGAATTTTAAGAGGCTTATCTTTTGAAACAAATTGTGTCATTGCAGAATCAGCATTTTCGGCTTTAATATACTGGTTTTTACAAATAAACTTTTGATTGTCGTTGTGTAACAATGCTCCAGGTAGCAGACCAGCTTCGCACAAAATTTGAAATCCGTTGCAAACACCAAAAACAAAACCGCCATTTGCAGCAAATTCAATAACCTTTTCCATTATTGGAGAAAACTTAGCAATTGCACCCGAACGAAGATAATCGCCATAAGAAAAACCACCAGGAACAGCAATAGCATCGCAGTCTTGAAGGTCAGTGTCTTTATGCCATAATTCAACAACATCTTGCCTTAAAATATCTTTTAAAGCATAAATCATATCGTGATCGCAATTGGAACCAGGGAAAATTATTACACCAAATTTCATAAAAATTGTTTTTAATTTTGTTCAAAGATAAAACTATTGCAAAAAATATCGAAATAATATTAAAAAAAAATCTATCTGTTTTTATCGTAACTAAATGCTCATAAAAAAACCGGCTATTACCGGTATTTTATTTACTTTATTTTCGAAGCATCATTTTTTAGTTTATCAAAAGCTGTTTGCTGTTCTTTTAGCTGAGCTCCTTTTTCTTCAATGTCTTTTGTTAGTTTTTCAATATCTTTTTCGTTGTCTTCAATTTTGTTTTTGTAATCTTCATTGTCCTTAATTAAACCTTCTTTTGTACTAACAATTTTTTCTTGTTCCTTTATAGCATCATTTAGCTTTTTTTCTTCTTCCTTTAGAAAATCTGCATATGCTTTTTCGGTTATGCCAAGTGCAAATTCGCGAATTATACCTGTTGCTCTTGCAAATTGGTCGGGATGCATTTGTGATGACAAAAATGCGCCACCTAAGTCAAATGCAGCAGTTAGTTCAACGCTTCCATCTTTTCCTTCTGTAACAGTTCCATAAACATCAATTGTGTTATTACTAATTGAAGTAATCAACAAATCGTCACCAAAGATTACTCCTTTTTTTGAAGAAACTTTAGCTTTATAATCTTTAAGAAGGCTGTTAAATTCTTTTTCCACATCTTTTACATTACTATGATAAATAGTTGTAACAATGGCATTGTGGCTTTCTTTTCCGAATTTGCCTGAAGTTTCTTTTGCCTCAACCTTTTGAGAATATACGCCAGCAGCAATAAGTGCAAAAACAAATACTAAAATCAATTTTTTCATAATTCTTTATTTTTAAAGTTATATTTTTAATTTTCAACTAATTATGCAAATATAATATAAATTTTGTATTTATTTAGGTGGCTGTTTGGGATTTGTCAGCTGTAAGCGAATCTAAACTTTAAAAAATCAATGATCAAACAAAGGTAATAAGGTAGATTTCACTTATAATTTACTTTATTAAGCATGAAAAAATAATAAGGTTTTTTGAAGGGAAAATTAAATCTTATTGCTGTTAGAACCTTATACTCGACAAAACCTTAATTGTTTATTTTGACAACTAGCAAGGCACTAATTCTACTTCCGCTCTAAAGCATATCTTATCTCCATTAATTTTAGCTTCCCAATGATGAACATTATTTGAAACATCGCTAAAGATTTGGATTTCTTCGTTAACCTTAACCTCATGAATGTATTGAATTTTAAGAGTTTTTATTCTAGCAGGATAAATGTCACCCAAGCAGTTTTCTATCCATCTAATGTAAACCGCATTGTTTACATGCTTATTCATGTCAATATCTGTATGTTTAGCTGTTTCGTTAAATGCAAGAATAAGGTCTTTTCGAGGACGAATTTTTGAAAAAACGGCATCTATTGCTTTTTCATTAGAAATATTTGTAAGGGAATAAAACTCTTTGGGCATTACTGGTTTAGCGAGAATTTTATCAAATATTACCCAAATAGAACTTGCTACTGCAAGGCATTCGTTGTTAGAAGAGTAAAATTTAAATTCTCTAGTATAATGCAATCCGCTAATTCCACTTGGCCATGTTTCGAGCCTTACTTTGTCCTGCCATTTAGGTAACTTGTTTACATGCAAACGGAAACCCGTTAACACCCAAAAGCGTTCTATCTTTTCTAATTCCTCGAAACCAACACCAAGAGATTTTGCATGTTCCCAAGCTATTTCGGAGAACCATTGGAACAAGCTGTTTATTTTTAAATCCAGATTAACATCAGATTCGTACGAATTAACAATGTATTCTTTTGTGTATTTCATGTATTTTAATGTTTTGTTCTGCCGCAGATCGGAGTATAATTTTTTTATTAATTTCCCGATACTTTTGCCAGATATTTTATGAAATACACTTTTGTGATTCCGTTTTCTGAGTTGAGATCGATAATTCTGGTTACATTTCCATATTGATCATATTCAAAAGATGAGTCTGTAAGAATAGTTGAATTCTCATCATAAGTAACGGTTCTTATTAAAGCCCCATCGTCGTTATATACAAATTCGCGTTTTGTGCCACGGTTTTTATTATCGTAAACAGTTTTGCGGCGCAGCGACTGCAGTTCGTCATATTCAAAAATTGTTTTTTCGAAAAGAGTATTGTTTTTGTCTTTTTTTTCCATGCTTTTAATCAAATCATTTTTACTATCACCAGTGATGCTAATAAAGTTTTTGTAAATCAGATTTCCGGATTTATCTGTAACCAGAACATAAATACTATCGTTTGATCGAAAATATGTTTGGGCTGCAATTATTTCTGCATTATTGTCATAATCAACTTGTTTGCTGAGAAGATCGTTTTTGTCGTATTCGAACATTACACCGCCTTCTAGAACGGAGTCGGCCGAAAACTTTATCTCTTCAAAAGGCAGGTGTCGGTTATTGTATTTTACTACTGTAAATGTTTTTAAATTTTGATTTTCGTCGAATTGCATAATGCGCTCGGCTAGACCAAGCTGTGAATAGTAAATTTCTTGAATTAAAATTTTATTTGAAGAAATGATATTATCTTTTACCATATAAAGCCACGTTTGAGATAAATCGATTTTCATAAACGTCATTGCCTCACGTTCGCGATTGTAGTTTGCGAGTTCTTTTTTACTTACTGGAACAGTAATTTGCGAAATAGACACTAGAGTAGTGAGGCAAAAAACCATCAATAAACCCCACTTTTTTTTAAATAAATTCATTTCTTTATTTTAATTTAATGTGTTAACAATCTATGTTGCAAGTTAATATTTTTGCTTTTTTAAGTACTTATTAACACAAATATACTTGCGAACATAAAAATTCAATTATTTTTGTTCACAAATATCATAAATACTTAGCATAATGAAAAGAATTTTATCAATTTTATTGGGGCTTACCCTGATTTTTAACTTAAATCTTCGCGCAGACGAAGGTATGTGGCTTTTATCAATGTTGGGAAAGAATTACGAAGACATGCAAAAAGCTGGTTTTAAACTTACGCCAGAAGACATTTACAATGTTAATAATGGTAGTATTAAAGATGCAATAATTGGTTTGGGCAACGACGGAGCTCCTTTCCGCCACTTTTGCACTGGAGAATTAGTATCAGGTGAAGGTTTGTTTTTCACAAATCATCATTGCGGATTTAGTTCAATACAGGCACATTCGTCTGTTGAACATGATTATTTAAAAGATGGTTTCTGGGCGTATTCCAAGGATCAAGAATTATCAAATCCAGGAACAACAGCTTCGATTTTGATTAGTATGCAAGATGTAACATCTCAGGTTCTAGCTGTTTTAACAGACGACATGACTGAGGATGACCGAAATGCCAAAATTAAAGAGATTTCAAAAGAACTTTCTGATAAAGCTGTTGACGGAACTTATTACAAGGCTTATGTTGCTGACATGTTCAACAGTAATCAGTTTTTTGTTTTTGTTTACGTAATTTATCAGGATGTTCGTTTAGTTGGCGCACCTCCATCAGCCATGGGTAAATTTGGTGGCGATACCGACAATTGGGAATGGCCTCGTCATACTGCCGACTTCTCAATGTTTAGAGTTTATACTGCTGCTGATGGTTCTCCAGCAAAATTCTCCGCTGAGAATGTTCCTCTAAAACCAAAACATTTTCTTCCAGTTAGTATAAAAGGAGTTGAAGATGGCGATTTTGCAATGGTAATGGGTTTTCCAGGAACTACCGAAAGATATATTTCTTCTTTTGGATTAGAGGAAACAATGAATGTTACAAATAAACTTCGTTTCGAAATTAGAGATGTTAAAATTAAAATTTTGCGCGAAGAAATGCAATCAAGTCAACAAATTCGCATTCAATATGCATCAAAATATGCACGTTGTTCAAATTACTGGAAATACTCAGAAGAACAGAACAAAGCTTTAAAGAATCTTAACACAATGGGAGTTAAGAAGGGTATTGAAAAAGACTATATGAAATGGGCTGAAAACAATAAAAATGTAAAATATAAGGAGTCTATTGCCTTGATAGAATCAGCTTACAAAAATAGATCTCCGTATGCTATTGCCAGAATGTATTTAATTGAGGGTTTAATTTCTGGACCAGAATTGCCATATTTCGCTTACCAATGTTCGGGATTAGTTACTGCTATGGAATCAAAAGACCAAGAGAAAATTGATAAAAACATTGAAGCATTAAAGTCTTCAGCAGAAGCTTTTTACAAAGACTATAATCAGGAAACAGAGAAACGACTTGTAAAATCAATGTTTAAATATGTGTACGACAATCTAGATTCACAATTCCGTCCCGACTTCTTTGCAACAATTGAAGGAAAATACAAAGGCGATTTTAATAAATATGTAGATTTAATGTTTGCAAAATCTGTTTTTTCTACTGAGGAAAAATTTAATGCTTTCCTTGCAAAGCCAAATCTTAAAGTATTACAAAAAGACATGATGTTAATTACAGGAACAAGTATTATTACTAAATACCGAGAAGTAAATAATTTATTCTGGAGTGCATCAGAAGGTTTAGAAAAGGGCGAACGACTTTTTGTTGATGGTTTATTAAAAATGAATCCAGATAAACTTATGGCTCCTGATGCGAATTCAACAATTCGTTTGACTTACGGGAATGTCAGCAAATACGATCCAAGAGATGCGGTAGCTTATGATTACTACACAACTCTAACAGGTGTTATGCAAAAAGAAGAGCCAGGAAGTGTAGAATTTGATGTTCCATCTAAATTGAAACAATTATATGAAGCAAAAGATTTTGGACAATATGCAAACAAAAAAGGCGAATTGGTTGCTTGTTTTATTACCAATAACGATATTACTGGTGGAAACTCGGGTTCTCCTGTGATTAACGGTGAAGGTCAATTAATTGGTCTTGCTTTCGATGGAAACAGCGAAGCTATGTCGGGAGATATCGACTTCGAAGAAAATCTTCAAAGATGTATTAATCTCGATGTAAGATATGCATTGTTTATTATCGATAAATATGCTGGTGCAAAAAATCTTATTGATGAAATGAAAATTGTAAAATAACGGAAATACGGATACATTATCCAAACAAAATAAAAGGGCTTCAGAAGAGGCCCTTTTTTGTTTTATAAGTAGATTGATTGTTGTTGGCACGGAAGTCAAACACTAGTTAGACCGAGCGGTCGGTCGGTGGTCGTGATATGTTTAGTGTAAAATACAAAAAATTACTTTTTTTCCTTTCCCCACACAAAACTATGGTTTAATAATTCACCATATTCAAATTCAAAAAAGCTGGTTTTTTCATTATGAAAAAGTTCGGCATTTATTTTCCCAGATTCATCAAAAGGAAGCACCTTTATTTGTTGTTTAAAATCGAGTCCTTTTATTTCTGCCAGTTTATAAACACATTCTTTGCAATTCCACAAAAGGTTTAATTTAAGTAAATCGCCATTTGCAAAATCAAGTTCAGGTACTGAAAATGCTCGTTGAGCAATTCGTGTAATACGTGAATTTATTTCTTCAATATCTATTGCAATTTCTGCATCAGGCGACCATATTACTGCGGCCAAACTGTCGGAGTGAGAAATGCTAATAAATCCGTTTTCGCATTGTGGTTTGCGACTTTTATAGGTTATATTGATATTTAGTCCAAGTTCTTTTATTAATGCACGTACATTAAGAATTTCTAATCGCCTGCCTAAGGAACCCGATTGACTTAAAATCATATTGTCAACATCAGAAAGTTCGCAATACGAATACAAAAAATTAACATCGTCAGTTATCTTTCTGATTCCAGATACGGATGGTTTAGGGCTGAATTCTTGTAATAAAATCATATGTTTTATTTCCAACGAAGACTCTCCATAAGATGCACAATATCGTCTCTAATAAAATCTACAACTGGTGATAAAGAATCTTTATTGGGAGATACATTAAAGTATAAAGAGCCACGTAAAAAATGAGTTGTACTATCTGTAAGATAGAATTGAACTTGCGAAGCTGTGTTTCCTTTTAAATTATACAACATTCCGTAAACTTTTAGGCTATCGTTAACAAAAAGGGTTTCTTCAATAGCATCAGCTTTTACAGTATGTTTATATGCAAATTCATGAGCATCTTCTAAATGAGCACTTAAATCGTTGTTTATAGTTTTGTAAGTAAGATAAACTGTGGCTTTATTAAGAGGGAAATATAAATCCATCCAACAATAATCTTCTTTTTCTTTTATAATAAAAGCATATACCGGAAGCTCGAAAACGAAAGGACATTCATCATCATAAGTTTTATATTCCTTTGCTGGCAAGTCTATTCTAAAATATCCACGTGGTTTTGGAACCGGAGTATTGTTGTTGCAAGAAACTAAAGAGAATAGTATAGAAACTATTAGTATTATACTTATTTTATTTTTCATCAGGCAATTTAACTTTAATTTTTTTAATTCTTCTATTATCGACTGCAGTAATAGTAAACTCAAAATCGCCTATATTTATTATGCTGTGTTTTTTTGGTATTTCACCAAACACTTCCAAAACCAATCCAGCTAAAGAGTCCGATTCGCCTTTAAGTACATTAAATTGAGAGTATTCGGTATCAATTACTTTGCAAAAATCTACAATACTGGTTTTTGCATCAAATTCATAATTTTGCTCGTCTAGTTTTACAAAATAATTTTCATTATCATCCGACTCGTCATGAATTTCACCCACAAATTCCTCCAAAATATCTTCGAGAGTTACTAAACCGCCAACACCTCCATATTCGTCAACAACGATTGCGATATGTAATTTTTTTGTTTGAAAATCAGATAGTAAATCATTAATGTTTTTATTTTCCGGAACAATAAAATGTGGCCGAATAAGCTTTTGCCATTTAAAATCCTCTTTATTCTGAAGATAAATGTAAGGTAACACGTCTTTAATATAAAGCACTCCTTTTATATTGTCTAGATTGTCAACGTAAACCGGAATTCTTGAAAAACCCGATTCTACCAGTTGACCAATTACTTTTGTAAATAAAGAACTGTATTCAATTGCAAAGACATCGATTCGAGATGTCATTATTTCTTTAACTTCAAGATTTGCAGAATTTACTATTCCTTCAAGCATATTTTTATCTTCTTTCAAATCGTCGGATGCTAGTTCGATAACATGAGAAAGCTCTTCAATGCTAATATTTGTTTTATGTTTTTTCTCTAGTCGGCGGTTTACAATTCGTGTCGATTTAATTAAAATAAAACTTAAAGGATAAAATATTTTGTTGGCAATAAATAACGGATAAGCCATCAGTCGTGCTGTTTTAACAGGGAACTTACTTGCAAATATTTTTGGAAGCATTTCTCCAAATAATAGTATTAGAGAAGTTACACCAACCATTTGCAGTAAAATATAAACAAGCTCGTTTTTAATTCCTGCAAAAATAAATGTAGATAAATATGTTGACAAAATAACGATGGCAACATTTATAAAATTATTTGCAACAAGAATAGTTGCAAGGAGTATGTCTGGTTTTTTTAGTAGCGACTCAACTAGTTTTGCAGATTTCGATTTCGAATGTTTTAATTTATTTCTATCTTTTGGGGCAAGACTAAAAAATGCTACTTCGCTGGCGGAAATCAATCCAGAGAAAATTAATAAAAAAGCTATTACCACCAAACCAAGAATCACAGAATTTAGTGAAGTAGGCGTAATGGTCAATAGTGAAAATCCGTATCTGAGGGGTTCGGGGTCCAATGTTTTGTAGTTTTAATTAAAATGGTAAATCGTCTTCAATATCAGATTTTAGAGCGTCATCAATTGGGTCGAAAGCTGTTTCAGCAACCTGTTGTGCTGGTGTTGAGTTTTCTACTTGGTTAAATTGCTCTTGAGGTTTTGTTTGTTGGCTGCCATCAGCTCTTTTCTCAAGAATTTTTATTTGGTCGGTAATTATTTCGGTAGAATATTTAGTGGTTCCATCTTGGGCATCCCACTTTCTGGTTTGAAGTTTACCTTCTATATAAACTAGCATTCCTTTGTCCAGATAATTTTCTGCAAATTTTGCAGTGTTTCTCCAAGCTACAATATTGTGCCATTCTGTGGTATCTACTCTTTCGCCAGCTTTATTCTTATATGATTCCGATGTTGCAACAGAAAAACGAGCAACAGGAACATCTGGCTGTATATAATTTACTTCTGGCTTTTTCCCTAATCTACCGATTAACTGTACTTTGTTAAGGTTCATATTTTGATTTTTTTTACAAAGGTATTAATAATTTGATTTTATATCAATAATTTTAATCAATAATTTTTAATAATGAAACTACTTTACAAAATCAAAAGTGTATAAAATACCTTCGAGTTGACGTATTTTGTCTCTAACCTCTTCGTTTGGATAATAAACAAATCCTTCCACAGTAACCATTCTATTTCTAGGTTTGTCGATTTTAGTGTAACTTACAAAAGGACCACCCATAAAATCTCCTTTTACCTTCCATAATCCTCGTATAACTGCTGTTTGCTGATTTTTATGGTCAATTATTTCATAAAATGGGTAATCGAATTTTGTTTCAGTTGACATAAATGATCCTTCTCTTTCGCCAGGAATATTTTCTTTAAGGATTGAATTTCGCATAGCAATTAAATATTCTCTATCTAACGACGATGTGTCGGATAAGGGCCAACTATAAACTAAAATGCTCAATGAATATGTTCTTGTATCGTCGGAAATCCAAGCAAAACCATCGCGTAATTCATCCAAATAAAAGCTTGCCGGAACTTTAATTGACACATTGTACTTATCAAGTATTTTGTCGCATACAGATTTGTTTGTATGTTGTGTTAACTGCTCTACCCATCTATCTCTATCTGCATCAAGAAATAATTTGATTAGGTTGTTTTTGTTCTTTGAAACAATCTTTACAAATTCTGCTTGGTTCGGAGCCACAATATTTACAAAAACTTGTTTAAGTGCATAACGGTCGTTGTTTATTGTAATTTTTGCTTCTGCAACCTCTGGGTTTATTTCTTGAAAAATTACGTTTCTATGCAATTTGTTCTGATCGATAAATTCGTCCTTCGGTATTTGGTGAAGGTCAAAAAGATGTTCTTCCATTGGAACACCATTACAGTATTCATAAAAAATAGCTTTTAACGAATCGCCAGATTCCGAGTTCCAGCTTTCGTTGCTCATAACCACTACTATGTCGCCAGGATTACCATGTGCTACAGGAGTGTTTTTATAACCAGATTTGCATGAAAACAAAAACAGTACAATCGGCAACATTATAAATAATAGCTTTTTCATTTTTAATAAGTTTTTATGTTACAAAAATAAGAAATATCTCCATTTTTAAAGTGGGTTTCTTTAAATTAACCGAAAACTTGCTGTTTTATTATGGAAAAATAGGTTTTTTTTGATTCTTGCATTTCCTTAATGGAATATTTCATAAAAAATAACAATTGTCAAAAAACTATACTCAACCTCTTTGGAAATTTTTATATTTAGAAAACAGTATATTTTGTGACTAGTCAATGAAAAAATTCTTTGCATAACTTGGCCGGCAATACTGGTAAAGTAACTATGGAAAGAATTTTACAAACCACACAAATGCCCAAGTGGCCATTAAATGGTAAAGAGGTTGACTTTATTAATCAGCAAGTCAATAATACAAATGCTCGTTAAGAAACCCGGAACCGAAACTATTGCTAACACCATGCGATTCCGAAAGTATTTAATAAATCATATCTTTGTAAAACAGAAAATGTAATAAATAATTAAAAAATTAACATGTAAATGTTTGTATATCAAAAAAATTATTTAACTTGGTACTTTCAAATGTATAAAATAAAAAGCTGTTGTTTGCTGGGGGGTGCAGAATGTATTATTATTATTACGGCGGTAAGCTTTTAACGGTAGAAACAGTATAACATTAAACCAATATTTATGAAAAACCTAAAACTATTTTTAACCCTCACAGTGCTAATTTACTGTGCAAAACTGTTTTCGCAAGAAAGCATTGTGTTTGATAAACAATATTTGTTTGATGAGCAGATAATA
>JBBQCZ010000041.1:0-26344 GCA_038319215.1 Bacteroidales bacterium
TGCAAGTGGCGGCGCAATGATGTTTACACGGCTGCCATCGGAGAGTCGAGCATCAACCAGAGGGCGTCTTTTGTCGATCTTACGACCAATTGCAGTCACGATTTTTTCAGCCAAACCAAGCACTTCATTATCGGATGGGAAGACTACATCGGTCTTTTCCAACATACCCTTGCGTTCAACATAGACGTTGTTCGCACCATTAATCAGAATGTCGTTTACCGTCTCATCCTGCAGTAATGGCTGAAGAATTTCCAAATTACTCAACTGATCTGTGAGGGCCTGCGTCATCAGGCGTGACTTTAAATATTCAGGAAGCGAATATCAACGAGTTAATAGAAGATGTTTATAACTTTTTCAAACCTGAGGTTGAAGGAAAAGGGATGCAAATTTTATTAAAACATACATTGCCGAAAAAAGAAGCTGTAATTAAAACTGATGGCGAAAAATTGTATGCAATACTTATAAACCTTGTTAAAAATGCAGTCAAATACAGCATCAAAGGTTTGATTGAATTTGGATATGATCGTAAAGGAGAAACCATTGAGTTCTACGTAAAAGATACCGGAATTGGTATTCCTATAGACCGTCAAGAAGCTATATTTGAACGTTTTATTCAAGCCGATATTGCCGACAAAATGGCACGACAAGGAGCAGGTTTAGGTTTGTCAATTTCTAGGGCATACATAGAAATGCTTGGCGGCAAAATTTGGGTCGAATCAGTCGAGGGAATTGGAAGCACCTTTTATTTTACGATTCCATACAAGAACGAAAAGATGGAGTTAGATATTGATGTAAATCCTATGTCGATTGCGGTTGAAGACACTCCGATTAGAAAGTTGAAAATACTAATTGCGGATGATGATGAAATGTCAGAAATGCTAATTTCCATTGATGTAAAACAATTTAGTAGTGAAATTTTAAGTGTAAAAACTGGAAAAGATGCGGTGCTAGCATGTTTTGATAATCCAGACATCGATTTAGTGTTGATGGATATTTTGATGCCTGAAATGAATGGCTATGAAGCTACAAGACAGATACGAAAGTTTAATAAAGACATCGTCATTATTGCACAAACTGCATATGCTTTAGAAGGTGAAAAGGGAAAGGCATTAGCCGCTGGTTGCAATGATTATATTGCTAAACCAATTAAAACAGCTGAATTAAAACAAATGATAATTAATTACTTTAAAAAGTAATGATTATTTGACTTTATAGAAATTTGCCTTAAGCTTTGGTGCAATTTCATGGTTTCGTGTTCAAAAAAGTGCCACAAGTAATTAAAGCACAATTGTTTTCTAGTAGTTTTTCAAGTAATCCCTGTGTAATTATAATTTGTTTATGATTTAAAACTACAACTCCAATGTCCTCGATTGGGATACTTTGTGTCGCATCTTTATATTCTGGAGGAATCATGCCAAAAATAGCTTTTGAAATCTCAGCTATTAGTATTGCATAATCCTTTTCAGATGTTAATCCTCTGTGTTTCCTACCTGAGCCAGCCAAAGTTTAAATAGTTCTGCTTTTGGTGATGGAATTGCTTGGATTATTTTAAAAAGTCTTTTAACTCTGGCACAATCAGTTTCTCTTATTTTGCCATCAAAAGCTTTAAGTTTCAACTGTCGACAAATTGTCGATAGTTCAATTCCTGATATTATTTTTCAGTTTATTGTTCCAAATCAATAGTTACACAGTTTTAAACTGTTGGATATTAGATGCATAAGGCAAAACAATAGTTTCCGTTTTGAAAACATTAAGTCGCCCTCGTCTTACAATACGGGGGCTTTTTTATTGTTGGAAATATTTAAAGATTCTTCTCCGCAGGCTTCCTCAACAACATCAGCCCACCAAAAGTAATAAGTCCATTTAACAATAAAAGCTCATAACCCATTTTGTATCCGGTATATTTTAGTAGAAGCCAGCTTGTTGCAAAACTTAAAAACGGACTTAGAATAGCCACAAATGGAACAGCTTTATCTCTAACTTGGAATTTGGTAAATAAGCCAAATGCATAAAGACCAAGCAGTGGCCCATAAGTATAACCGGCAATTGCATATATGGCATCGATAATACTTTTCTCGTTAAATACATCGAACAAAATTATTATCAGAGCCATTACGAATGAGAAACCAATATGAACTTTCGTTCTGGTTTTTTTTATTTGTGCTTCGGATTTATCTTTAATTCCAATAATATCTACAGTAAATGAGGTTGTAAGTGCTGCTAGAGCAGAATCTGCGCTTGAATATGCAGATGCCATTAAGCCGATTAGGAATAAAATTAAAATACCAGAACCTAATAAATTCGTGGCTATATATGGGTAAAGATTGTCTCCTTTTATCAAGGCTGGGTCAATTCCAGATTGTGCTGCAAATGTTACAAGTAAAACGCCTAATGATAAAAACAATAGATTTGCCGGTAAAAAAGCTAAACCATAAGTCATCATATTACGCTTGGCTTCTTTTATGTTTTTACAACTGAGATTTTTCTGCATCATATCTTGATCAAGGCCTGTCATTACTATTGTAATTAGTGCCCCGCTTATAAACTGCTTAATAAAATGTTGGGATGAATGCCAATCCGAAAATTCAAAGATTTTCGACATAGGGCTGGCAACTACTGATGATACTGTGTCAATAAACGAAAAGTTTAACTCTTCTGCAATAATTACAATTGTTGCTATAAGTGACGTAAAAAGAAATATTGTTTGTAAAGTATCTGTCCAAATTATTGTTTTTATTCCGCCTTTGTAAGTATATAGCCAAATTAGTAAAATAGTAATTGCAACTGTTATCCAGAATGGTACAGCAAGCTGCTCAAAAATTGTTACCTGAAGAACATTTGCAACAATATATAATCTCGCAGCAGAACCAATTGTGCGTGAAAGAAGAAAAAATGATGCTCCTGTTTTATAAGAAGAGTTGCCGAAACGAACATCGAGATATGTATAAATTGATGTGAGATTTAATCGATAGTACAATGGCAATAAAACATGTGCAATTACAATATATCCTAATGCAAAACCCAGAACCATCTGCATGTAGGTCATTTGATTGGTTTGTACCCAGCCAGGAACCGAAATAAATGTAACTCCCGAAATTGAAGATCCTAGCATTCCGATTGCTATTATATACCATTTCGATTTTCTATTACCAAGAAAAAAACCTTCATTATTAACGTTTTTACTGGTGAAGAGCGAAATAATTATCAACACCATAAAATACGCTAATACAATTCCTAATATCAATAATGGACTCATAGAAATATATTTTTTGTAATTTTTGTAATTTTTAACACGTTATACAATATTATTTGTTGAAAGTTTTCATCTGTTAGTTGTTGAAATGTTAACTCTAAAGCTTATTTTTACATCCAAAATCAAATTAAAATGTGTAAGAAGTTTTTTGCTTTTTCTTTTTTGTTGGCTGTAATGTTTGTCCAATACAGTGCAATATATGCTAGAGATAAAAACCCTGTCTTTTGGATGTCTGAGAATTTGGATACATCGACTTATTATTACCTAAAGCAAAATGATACAGCTTATTATTTTAAATTTGAAAAAATAACTGATGAAAAAGCATCGGGAAAATATTTTAAAAGAGATGGCAGAATAGTCGTTGTGCCTGAAAAATTTTCGATTTCGCAAAAAGGCAAGAATTACATTATTAAATTCGACGACAGAACTGAGAAAATTAGATTAGAAACATCTGTAAAGGAAAATGGAATAACTCTTAGATATGCAACTGTAAATAAGGTACTAGGTATTTTTAATAAATTGAATTGGACAGAATCTTTGTTTTTAAAAAAATACAAAAAACCACCGTTTGTTAAGTATCCGCTTCGTTATAAAACGAAACTAAGCGATAAATTAATTATCAAGAACGATGTGGTGTATGGCAGTTCCAAAGGTTATTGGGATTCTTATCCTTCTGAAACCGATAGCTATTTTGACGTTCTTACAAAGGGAGTTTTAGAAACGGTTTCCATAAAAGATTTAAGTCTTAAAATGGATATTTATTCTCCAGAAAACGACAGCATTGAGCTACGTCCACTTATTGTATTTGTTCATGGAGGCGGATTTTATATCGGAGATAAAAAGTCGGAACCTATGGTTGAATTGTGTAAGAATTTTGCTGAAATGGGCTATGTAACTGCTTCTGTAAATTATCGTTTAGGCTTTAAACCTGTGGGGCCTTCTATCGAAAGGGCTGGTTATTGTGCTTTGCAAGATGTACATGCAGCCATGCGGTTTCTTGTGAGTAATGCAAAAAAATATAAAATCGATCCAGATCTTATTTTTATTGCTGGAAGTAGTGCTGGGGGTGTAATTTCGCTCAATCTTTCCTATATGAAAAATGAAAATCGTTCAAAAAATACATTTGGCAGCTTTATTTATGATGATCTTGGAAATATTGAGTCTTCAACAAATACATTAAAACAAAAATTCCAAATTAAAGCAATTGCAAATATGTGGGGAGCGGTAACAGATCTTTCAGTTCTTGATAACGCCAGAATTCCTGTTATATCTTTTCATGGTGATGCCGATAAAGTTGTGCCAGTTGATTACGATTTTCCTTTTCAGGATATAAAAGGTGGCTTTAGTAGTATAGTGCTTAATAAAATGTATGGTTCTTTGCCTATTCATATTAAACTAAAAGACAGAGGGGTTAGAGAAGAACTTCATATTTTCGAAGGAGCTGGCCATAGTCTTAATGTAGATGTCGATAATAATCTTAATAAAAACTTCTACTTTATAAGTTCTATGATTAGAGACTTTTTCTATTTGGAAATATTTCCAGAAAAATACAAAATACAGTCTGTACCATCAACTCCCTTACCTAGAGCAATGCCGATTTATAAAACTGGTTGTAAGGATTATTTAAAAATATTCTGGGAAATAGAAGGTGGAATTATTATTGGAACAAGAGAAAATGAAGTTATGGTAATATGGTTCGGCGATGCTAAAACACATAAATTAAAATTGTCAGTTCTATCTGACAAGGAAGCGGGCTTTTATGATGAATATGAATTTTGAAAATAAAAAACAAAAAAAATGAATTTTGACGGAAAATCGGGCAAATATTTAGATGACGCAATTATGCAGTTTTCAACTTTGCCGGGCATTGGTAAAAAAACAGCACTGCGCTTTGCTTTACATTTATTGCGTAAACAAGATCATGAAGTTGAAGCTTTTGCGTCGGCATTGGTAAGTCTAAAAAAAGACACGAAGTTCTGCAATATTTGCCATAATATTTCAGATTTTGACACTTGCCACATTTGTAATGATAATTCAAGAGATAAAACTAAAATTTGTGTTGTAGAAGGTATTCACGATGTAATGGCTATTGAATCAACATCTCAATTCAATGGTGTTTATCATGTTTTGGGCGGAATAATATCTCCAATGGAAGGTGTTAGTCCTTCTGACTTAAATATAATGAGTTTGATTGATAGGCTTAACTCTGATAATGTGAATGAAGTAATTTTAGCTTTACCAACAACAATGGAAGGCGACACCACAAATTATTACATCAACCGAAAAATTGCTGATAAAGGGCCGTCAGTAACAATCTTAGCTAGAGGAGTTGCTATTGGCGACGAATTACAATATACCGATGAAGTTACTCTTGGCCAATCTATTTTGAACAGAAAACCTTTTGTTAATAAATAAAACCTTTTGTGATACTAATTAGATTGTTTAATTCTTGAAATGCTATTGTACAACAGTTAAATATGTTTTCAATTCCCGATTGAAATTATTATTTTTGGAGAATATAAAACTTCTACAAAATGTCTAAAAATATAGATAGATTATTGTCAAAAAACATGGCGGCAGCAAAAAGATCTGCTATTCGTGAAATCTTGAAACTTACTCAAAATCCAGAAATTATATCTTTTGCTGGAGGACTACCGGCTGAAGCTTCTTTTCCTGTTGAGGATATTAAAACATGTATAAATGAGGTTCTAGAAACTGCTGGAACAAAAGCATTGCAGTATGGAACTACCGAAGGTTGCATCGAGTTGCGTGAAGAATTAGTTAAGCATTATAAATCTCAGGGTATCGAAATAGGGATTAATAATATCATGATAACCACAGCTTCTCAACAAGGACTAGATCTTACTGGCAAAATATTTCTTGACCAAGGCGATAATGTAATTGTAGGATTACCTTCATATTTAGGTGGATTGTCTGCTTTTAGATCTTATGGCGGCGAAATGGTTGGAATTAGATTCGACTCACATGGAATGAGCCCTGTTGCTCTTGAAGAAAAATTAGTAGAACTTAAAAAATTAGATAAACTACCTAAATTTATTTATCTAATTCCCGATTTTCAAAATCCTGCAGGTATAACTTATCCGGAGTCAAGAAGACAGGAAATTCTAAATATTGCAGAAAAATACGACTTGATTATTATTGAGGATAGTCCTTATCGCGAATTAAGATTTGATGGACAGGAACAAAAAACCATCTTTGAACTTGATAAAAGTGGTCGTGTAATTATTTTGGGAACATTCTCAAAGATTCTTGCTCCTGGTTTTAGAATGGGATGGGTTATTGCAGACGAAAATATTATTGAGAAGTATGTAACAGCAAAACAGGCTTGCGATCTTTGTACTCCTGCTATACTGCAAATGGCTGTGGCAAAATATATGCAAAAAGGATATCTTAAAAAGAATTTAGATAAAACCATTGCACTATACAGAGAAAAAAGAGATTTAATGCTTGATTGTTTCAAAAAAGAAATGCCTAAAGGTGTTAGTTGGACTGAACCAGAAGGTGGTTTATTCTTATTTCTTAATTTGCCAGTTGGAATGGATGCTGAAGAATTATTTCAAGTTGCAATACAAAATAAAGTGGCATTTGTAATCGGTAAAGTATTTCATTGCGATGGAACTGGTGTAAATACTATGAGAATGAATTTTTCATTTCCTACTAACGAACAAATAGTTGAAGGCGTAAAGAGACTTGCTGATTCTATTAAATCAATGAAATAAATTAATTCTCTTTTTGAAGAAAATCACCGGTGAATAGATCAAAATAGAATAATTTGAATTATTTAGCATGAATAAATATTCCAATTCTGACTATTTTTTTAATTTTGCTAAAAATAGTTGATTATGGATTTATTATTTATCACATGGAATGTTGATCCTGTTATCTTTTATCTCGGCGAACGAGGTATAAGATGGTATGGACTTTTGTTAGCTCTTGGCTTTTTATTAGGATATCTAATTGTTTCGCGTGTTATGCGAAAAGAAGGACACAAACAGGAAGTCATTGACAAACTCGCAATTTCTGTTATTATTGGCGTTGTGGTTGGATTAAGACTCGGTCATTGTCTTTTCTATAATCCAGTTTACTATTTTTCTCATCCGCTAGAAATTCTTTACGTTTGGGAAGGTGGATTGGCAAGCCATGGAGGAGCTGTTGGCATCTTGTTGGCAGTCTGGCTATATGCAAAAAAAATAAAAATGCATTATTTGTCTTTATTGGATAGAATTGTTCTAATCGTTCCGCTTGCTGGTGGAATGGTACGACTCGGAAATCTTATGAATTCAGAAATATTTGGAGTTCAAACTACTGTTCCGTGGGCTTTTAAATTCATGAAAAATAGAGAAGACCTTATGCCCGCATTTAATGCATCGGGTGGAAAATGTAATGTTGCAGATATTAATTGTTTGGCTGATTATTGGATTCCAAGACATCCAACTCAACTTTACGAAGCAATATTTTACCTAATTATGTTTGTCGTTTTCTACTTTATTTTTAAAAAGTTTATTGCTAAGTGGAAAGAGGGTACTTTCCTAGGTTGGTTTTTAATAGTATTGTTCGCTTTCCGTTATATTATAGAATTTACAAAAGTCGATCAGGTTGAATTTGAAGGATGGACAGATGCTATTAGAATGGGGCAACTTTTAAGTATTCCATTTATTTTATTGGGTCTTTTATTCCTTGCTAGAGGTTATGGCTGGTTTAAAAAGAAACCTGAAAATACTTAAGCTAATACACATTCCCAATAGTTTGAATTTTTGCTTCTGACATGTTAGTGTTAGAACAAATTCTGCAATTTTTGGTTTGAGCAATTACAAAAAAAGATAATTATGAAGAATTTTGAATTCGCAAATCCGGTAAAAATTTATTTTGGAAAAGATCAGATAAGCAAGTTGTCGGATGAACTTCTACCATACAAAAAAATAATGTTGGTTTATGGAAAAGGTAGTATCAAGGCAAATGGAGTGTATGATAAAATTATTTCAGCACTCGCAGGAAAAAATGTGATCGAATTTTCAGGAGTTGAACCAAATCCAACTTATGAAACTCTAATGAGAGCTGTAGAACTGGCAAAAAAAGAAAATGTTGATTTTCTGCTTGCTGCTGGTGGTGGGTCTGTAATAGATGGAACAAAGTTTATCGCCGCCGCAATAAAATATGATAAGGGCGATCCTTGGGATATGTTGTCTAAATACGAAAAATTTACTGATGCCGTTAAATTAGGTACAGTTCTTACTCTTCCGGCAACTGGTTCTGAGATGAATGCTGGTGCTGTAATAACACGAAAATCAAACAACGAGAAGTTGGCATTTGGTGGTCCTTTGCTTTTCCCAGTCTTTTCAATTCTTGATCCTGAAACTATGTATTCTCTCCCAGATGTTCAGATCGCTAACGGAATTGTCGATGCTTTTATTCATATTACAGAACAATATATTACATATCCAGCGGATGCTGCTGTTCAGGATGCGTGGGCATCATCATTATTGAAAGTTTTAATTACTGAAGGCCCGAAAGTGTTGGAAAATCGTAAGGACTACGATGCAAACGCAAATGTTATGTGGGCGGCAACAATGGCTTTAAATGGTTTGATAGGCGCTGGTGTCCCAGCCGATTGGAGCACTCACATGATTGGTCATGAAATAACAGCTTTATATGGAGTTGATCATGCTCAGACTTTGGCAATTGTTTTACCCGGAATTCTGTCTGTGATGAAAGACGAGAAAGCAGAAAAGCTACTTCACTATGCAAAAAATGTTTGGGGAATTCAAGGTGCTGATAAAAATGAAATTATCAATTCTGTTATTGCAAAAACGGAGGAGTTTTTTATATCTCTTGGACTAAAAACAAAATTGTCGGATTATGATATTCCAGTTGATGCTATAGACTTAATTTGTGAAAAACTCGCAAATAAAAAATATATCAAACTGGGAGAAAATAAAAATATTTCACCAGAAATCGTTAAGCAAGTGTTAGCGCTCAGAAAATAAACAATTGCCTAATTCATAATAATTGAATTGCTTAGTTTATATTACATGAAGTAGGAGTGAATTGATTTGTAGTCAATATCTTAAAATTTTGAGTTTTTCAAAAATATTTTTATATTTTGATTTTTATATCAAACTTATTTTTAATTTTGATGAATCACAAACTAAAAACTATTGATTATGAAGAAAATTTTTACTCTAATTGCAATTATTTGTATTTCTGCTAGTGTATTTGCACAAACGCAAACACCAAGAACATTAACTTGGGATGGCACAGAACGTCAGTATTTGGAATATGTTCCAGCTATGTATAATGCTGAAAATCCTGCTCCAGTTATTATTTGCCTACACGGATTGGGAGACAATATGACCGATTTTTCAACTATTGGTTTTAACCAAGTTGCAAATCAAACTGGATGGATTGTAATTACTCCACAGGCGCTTGATGCGATAGTTATGGGGCAAAACTTTGGTGCAGCATGGAATTCAGGCGCAGGTGCAGAAAATGTTGTTTATTCTGGAATTCCTTTGGGAAATATTATTTTAAGCGACGGAGTGGACGATTCTGGTTTTTTAATGGCAATATTAGATTCTTTAGAAAATAATTTCAACATAAATACAGACTCTGTTTTCTTTACAGGATTCTCTATGGGTGGCTTTATGTGCAACAGAATGGCTGCAGAATATTCAGATAGAATTACTGCAGTTGCCTCTGTAAGTGGAACATTTGGAAAGTTTTTTACTCCAAATCCATTTGCACCCGTAAAATCACTTCATATTCACGGTACTGCCGACCAAACTATTGGATACGAAAATGCTGATCTAAACACTGGTGTGGGTGTTTATTCTGTTGGCATGGGTGCCGAAGAACTTGTTGAGTTCTGGAGGAATTATGACGTTTGTAATGTTGATCCTATTGTTACAAATTTCCCTGATACTAAAGCTGACGGTAAAACTTTTGAAAGATATCTGTACGAAAATGGAACAGATGGTGCTTATACTGCTTTTATAAAAGTAATTGGTGGTGATCACGAATGGTATTATGAACCACTAAACGATATCGGTTATACTGCCGAAATTTATAAATTCTTTACAAATACTATGGATTTCCCATCAAGTGTTGAAAATTCTGTTGCATCAAACTTGAATGTATATCCTAATCCTGCTGTAAATAGTTTTGCTGTTAGAATCGAAAATGCTGAAAATAGCAGTTTGGCAGTTTTCGATATTTCTGGTAAAATGGTTTTAACTGAGAAACTTACAGGGAATGAAACAGTTATTAATATATCCAACTTATCAGAAGGATTGTATATTGTTAGAATAAATCAAAACGGAAATATTTCTGAGCAAAAACTTATTGTGACTAGATAATTGAACTTAATTAAAATAAAAACGGGGTTTTGTTAGAACCCCGTTTTTTTATTTTATAAATTCACGAACAATCGTCTCAGCTTCAAAAAGCGCTTTATCCAGATTGTCATTTATTATTATTACATCAAATTGATCTGCAAAACCTAATTCATATTTCGATTTTTCAACTCGCATTTTTATTGATTCAGGTTTATCTGTACAACGGGCTATAAGTCTTTTTTCTAGTTCGTCAATATCGGGAGGCATTATAAAAACAGAAAGAGCATTTTCTTTATAATACTTTTTAATATTTATTCCCCCTTTTACATCAACATCAAAAACTACATTTCTTCCTTCGCTTGTTAGTCTCTCAACTTCCGATTTAAGGCTGCCATAATAACTGTCTTGGTAAACTTCTTCCCATTCAAGAAACTCATTATTTTGAATTTTCAATCTGAATTCATCAGCAGATAAAAAGTAATAATCCTTACCATTAATCTCGTTTTCTCTTTTATTGCGAGAACAGGCCGAAACCGAAAAACTTAAGTTACATTCATCCTTGTTTAAAAGGTGACGAACAATTGTGGTTTTACCAGCTCCACTGGGGGCAGAAAATATTAAAACTTTTGGCTCCATGTTACAACGCGTTAAGAAGTAATTCCTTAATTTTTTCTAACTCGTCTTTCATCATTACAACTGTTTTCTGAATTTCAACATGGTGAGCTTTCGAGCCCAAAGTGTTTATTTCTCTACCTATTTCTTGAGCAATAAAACCTAGTTTTTTGCCAGAATAGTCATCTGCATTTATAGTTTCAAGAAAGTACTCACAGTGTTTTCTTAATCTTACTTTTTCTTCGTTAATATCTAGTTTCTCAAGATAAAAGATTACTTCTTGCTCATATCTGTTTGAGTCTGTAGTGTTGTTAGCTGAAATTTCTTGTAAACTTTGACGTAGGCGCTCTCTTATAGTTTCGATTCTTTCATTTTCATATTGTGGCACTGCATCTAGAAGCTGTATAATTGAGTTGATGTTTTTAATAATATCAGATTCAATTACAGTTCCTTCATTTTTGCGAAATTCAATACACCCAGCAATTGCTTTGTTTGCAGTTTCTAAAACAAATTTCCATTCCTCGTCATCTAAATCGTCTGAATTGTTTTTTAATACATCTGGTAGCCTTATTATGCTTGAGATTGTATCTGGACTCATTGGAATATTGTTTGCGTTACAAATGTCTTTCAGCTGGTTGTAGTAATTTAGTATTAAATCATTATTAAATTGATTTGTGTTTTCAGCTCCATTTAACTCTACGAACATGCAAAAATCAATTTTTCCGCGTTGCAATTCTTGTGATAATAAACGTCTGATTTCAAGCTCTTTTTCTTTGTAATAACCTGGAATTCTAGTGTTAATATCAGCAGTTTTTGAATTTAAAGATTTTACATCAATACTAATTTTCTTGTTTTTATATTCTGTAACGGCTCTACCGAAACCTGTCATTGATACAAGCATATCTATATAATATTAAATTTTTTGCAAATATGGGTTTTTTTAATGTATAATGAAAATTATTTGGAGAAATAGAGACTTTCGGTCTAGATGTATTATTCAATTCGCAGTGTTTGTAGCAGCATTAAGTATAATTTTGCCTTGGGATAAGTAATTACTTAATCTCCATAAGACCGAAAATAGTTCAGTCTAAATAAAAATGAAATTCTTATTCTTCAATAGGAATTTCAATAACAAATTCAGTTCCGACACCTTCTTCAGTATTAAAATATATTGTTGCATTATTGCTAATCAACATACTTTTTACCATACTTAAGCCTAAGCCCATTCCTGCTGATTTTGTTGTGAAATTTGGCTGAAATATTTTCGGTCTCATAGCCTCAGGAATGCCGCATCCATTATCTGCAACTTTAATAATATAGCTCTTATCTTGTTCCTCCATACTAATTAAAATCTCGCCAGATTTATCGTCGGGTATCGCTTGAATACTGTTTTTTATCAAATTATTAAATACTCTTAATAGTTGTTCCTTATCTGCATTGATGTTGCCTATGGTTTTTATATTAATGTTTACATTAAATTCAATATTTTCTGTTGTTTCAAATAATTGAACAGAAGTGTGAATTAAATCTTTTATATTAATGATTTCCTTTTTTGAAGTTGGCATTTTTGCAAAGTTCGAAAATTCAGATGCGATTCCCGAAAGGATGTCTATTTGTTCAATAAGCGTTTTGTTTACTTTACGATATGTCTTTTCCCAGTTTTCATCTTTTAAATCGTATGCTCGTTCCAGATATTGAACACTTAGTTTCATTGGAGTAAGTGGGTTTTTAATTTCATGTGCAATTTGCTTAGCCATTTCTCGCCAAGCCATTTCTCGTTCCGATTGAGCAAGTTTAAGCGCCGACTCGCTCAATTCATCCACTTTTCGGTTATATTCTCTAATCAATCCTCCTAATTCGTCGTTTTTTGTATAATGTATTTTCTCTGCTTTTTTCTTGATATCCATAGATTTAATCTTTTCCTGAATTATCACTAATGGACGAGTGAGCTGTCGCGAAATGAATATTCCAACAACCACAGAAAGCAATATTAAAGCAAGAAAAATATTTGAAAAAGCAATTACAAAATTTGATATTTCTTCAGTAAATTCACTTTGTCGTGCAAAATATGGAAGGTTTAAATAGGCAATAATTTCGTTCTCGTAATTTCGAAATGGAATGTATGCCGATAAATAATTATTGTTGTCAATTGTTTCGCTAATAATCACAGTGCCCGAATTATTTAAAATCAATTCTCGATAGGCTTCTGAATCCAAATATCTACCTTTCAATCCTTTGTCGTATAGTTCTATTCTTGATGAAGACAGTAAAATCCCATTCAAATCATAAATATTTATATCCGTATAAAATACATTTGAAAATTTTACAAGTAGAGAATTAAGATATTTTGCATCTTCATAATTTAGCTTCTTAGAACTTCCTACTTTATGCTCTAATTCTACCAAAACCGAATGAACCTTGTCTTGAACGGTTTCTTTTTGCTTTTGTTTATATCCCTGAACTATAAAATAAATGGATATACTTCCCGTGAGAATCAATGATAAAATTAAAATTGTGATAAAAGAAATCTGAATTTTAACTTTTAATGTTGCTCCATTTTTTAGATTTCCATTTCTAAAATTAATTAAAAGCCATAATAAATTAAATATGATGAATGAAAATGATAAAATGTAAGTAAACGATACCATTTCTTTTGAATATTGCGTATCTGGTTTGCTTAAAATTATAACATTCTCACTGTCGGGATGATATTTAAAGTGTATATATCCACCACTTACATAAAATGAATACTCGGCAGTGTCGTTCTCTTCTGGTTTTAAAGTAAACTGATATTTAAAATCTCCCTTGCTGGAAATCAATCTGCCTTTGTTATATTTTGCGTAATTATAATCTTTTGCTGTCTTTTTTACAATTAGTTTTTTGTCGAGTAGCATTTCAGGATAACCCAAGCCCTCACTGAAAATCTTAGAATTTAGCTCAATATAAATATTTACAAATGTCGAATCCTTGAGCATTGTACTTATTTCTCCCAAATAGGAAATTCTTCCATTATGATTGTCGAGAAAATAAAAATTTGTATTTGGGATTATTATTCCAAACGAATCGATTTGAGTTCTAAAAAAATTAAAACAATCAACCGAAACCATGTCAGGCTCAATTAGTAAGCTATCTGAATGAAGACAGATTGTTATTTGTGTTTCATATTTATTAAAATATCGTTTTGAAAGCAGCACATTGTTTATGCCAGACTCAATTGTTTTAAAATCAATCTCTGCAATAGATTGCGAAAGCTTTTCATCCGACATAATTTCGCTGTATGTCTCTTTTAAAAAGAATTCAGCACTCACATCTCTTTCGGCAGCAAGATTGTAGGTTATAACTTTGTAGGCATCAATTTCTTTTTTTATAGATAAACGAGAAAAATGTTCAGATGTTAATAAAGAAATTACAATCAGCAGAATTACACTCATAAAATATGTCATTTTTCGCTTCAGACAAATTAGAGTTAAACTTAGCCAAAGTAGATAGAATAATGAGCTGAAAATAATGCCTGATTCCAAACTAATTTCATCGGGACGTAGAAAGAAAAGAGCTGCCGTATGAAGTAATAGCAGTGCTATTGACATTTGAAGCGACGAAAGATAGTCTTTAAATATTTGAAGTAGTCGATAGAAAATAAGCACAAAGCCTAATATAACCCCTACAATAATAATTATACCTAGAAAGCTAAACAAGTCGAGATTTAAGATGTTCTCAAAAGAAAACGATATTGATGAATTCCACACTAATCCAAAAAATAGTTCCGAAAGGAATTCAGAACATTTAAACATGATAATCGAAAAAGAAAGGCTAAATATTGCGGTTAAAGTACGATTGGTTTTATACACTAAAATTGGCTTGTAGTACAAGACTACAACAATAGAAAAGAGAAAGAATAAAAATACATTTAGTGCATATTCACCAAGAGACGGAAGCCAAAATGATTCGGCAAAAAGCTCTGGCCCCCAAAGTTTTAACTCACTCATGCCTGCCGTTAAGCCCATTTTAAGCATTATGTAGCGCAATACAAAAAAGCATATAAATATTAGAATCGGAAATAGCTTTTCTAATATCTTAAATCTTATAGTAAGTAAAATTACAACTACAATTATTATTAGACTGAAGAGAAAGAAATTAAACAATGTTAAAAAGTCCCGAAAAGTAAAATTTGGTTCCAATTGCATATTAGTAGCATCGGCTAACAAATAGAAACACGATTGTTGTTCGTTGAAACATATTTTAATACTACCGGGAACAGAATCTGTGCTTACGATAATACTTTCATCCAGATTTAGCGATTTGCTGAAAGAGTTTTTTATAATATCATTTTCATAGGCATATTCTTTTTTTATTTGATATAAACCTACAATGTGCCAATCGTCTTTCTGAATCGCATAGCACATATACCAACCATTGTTGAGGTTTGATATAGAATTGTCGAAAAAGCTAATTGTTGTACTGGTTGGTACAGGAATGTTGTTAGTTGACCAATATTTAAGATTGTTTTCTCGATAAAAGAAAAATCCAGTTTCACTTGTTTCAAATAACTCAGCACTCTCTGCATAAAAATATTCTTCTGGATTTTTATCACCATTTTCAAACTTTTGAGCCAATTTTTCTGTCTCGGTTTTTAGCTCAGAATACTTTTCTTCTAAAACCTTTTCAATACTTGCCTTATGAATATAATCTTCAGTTTGTCGAACCTCTGAAAAAGTAAAAAAATAAGTTAGCGACATTGAAACCGCCAAAATAGTTGACAATATTATTAAATGGCGTACTTTTAAATGGGAGTATATTTGGCTATTCATGATGATAGGGTTCATTATTAATAATACTGAATGCTCGGTAAAGTTGTTCCGCAAATATAAGTCTTATTATTTGGTGCGAAAATGTCATTTGCGATAAAGAAAGTTTATAGTTTGCTCTTTTATACACAGAATCAGAAAAACCATAAGGACCACCTACAATAAAAATCAAGTTTTTTACTGAACTAATCATTTGTTTTTCAATAAATAAAGCAAAATCTTTACTGTTATATTCTTTGCCATTTTCATCAAGTAGAACAACTATGTCGCTAGGATTAACAGATGCTAATATTTTTTCGCCTTCAAGCTGTTTTTGTGTGTTTTCATCAATGTTTTTAGTGTTTTTTATATCTTTAATAACCCTAAAATCAAAATTTATATAGCGTTTTATTCTTTTAAAATATTCGTCGGTTCCTGAATTTACAAACGAAATATCTGTTTTTCCAATTACTGTAAAATTTATGTTCATAATTCCGCAAAAAATTTGACCATAAAGATAGTTCAAAGATTTAATTTATTCGTATCTTGCGGTTCAAATTATTTGGTTTGGTTTTTGTAAGCAGAAAAACAAAATAATAATAATTAACAAAATAATACTGAAATGAAGAAGATTAAATTTTTAGTAATTGCGATTGTCCTTTTGGCAGGATCAAACATAGTTTCCGCATTTCCAATTTTTGATATTCCACCTAAAATATTTGATGCAATGAAAGTCGGAAATGCAACTGAACTTTCAAAACATTTCAATTCTTCTGTTGAGTTGGTAATCTTAGATAAAGACGATGTTTATAGTAAGCAACAAGCAGAACAAATATTGAAAAGCTTTTTCGAGAAAAATAAAGTGAAATCATTTACTTTATTGCATCAAGGCGGAAAAGAAGGTGCTCAGTATGCAATTGGTAATCTAGAAACTGTTAGCGGTAAAATTTATCGTGTTTATTTCCTTGTAAAAGAGAGTGCAGGCCAACCACTTATTCATCAAATGAGAATCGAAGAAGAATGATTCCTGAAAAATATTTACAATCTTTAATTGAAAGAGCTTATAAGGAGGATGTTGGCGATGGCGATCATTCCTCCTTATGCTGTATTAATGAAACTGCAATCGGGAAAGCTAAGTTACTCGTAAAAGAACCAGGAATTATTGCAGGAGTTAATGTGGCTGTTCAAGTTTGCAATTATTTCTCAAAAAAACTAAGTCTTAATATCTTTATTCATGATGGACAACGTGTTGTGCCAGGCGATATAGTTTTTGAATTATCAGGACCTCAACTTGATATTCTTGCTGCTGAACGTACAATACTAAACTTTATGCAAAGGATGAGTGGTATTGCTACCGAAACTAACAGATATGCTGAAGAATTAAAAGGATATAAAACAAAAGTCTTGGATACACGTAAAACTACACCAGGCTTAAGATTGATTGAAAAAGAAGCTGTACAGTTAGGAGGTGGCGAAAATCATAGAATTGGCTTGTACGATATGATAATGTTGAAAGATAATCATATTGATTTTGCAGGAGGAATTGAAAAAGCCATCAATAACGCATGCGAGTATCTTGATAGAAGAAATCTAAATCTTAAAATCGAAATAGAAGTACGCTCATTAGAAGATGTAAAGGAGGTTTTAAGAGTTGGAAAAGTTAATAGAATTATGCTTGATAATTTTAGTGTAGGAAATACACGTCTTGCCGTTCAAATGATTGCTGGGAAATATGAAACTGAATCAAGTGGAGGTATTGTGTTTGACACTTTAAAAGATTATGCCGATTGTGGTGTCGATTATATTTCTGTTGGGGCTTTAACGCATAGAATTAAGAGCCTCGACTTAAGTTTAAAAGCAATTTAATGTGAATAAAAAGAAAATTAAAATTCTTGCTAAAATCGATTTGTTTCTTAAATCTGTTACAGATCGGATTATTTTACCTGGGTTTAATGGTTATTCTCTTTATTATGTAGGCTCATTCTTTTTTAAAGGGATTCAGGAAGGTGCAGTTTCCATAAGGGCTTCATCGGTCGCGTTTAATCTTTTTATCTCTCTCTTTCCTGCACTTATTTTTCTGTTTAGTTTAATTCCGTTCATTCCGTTGCAAAATTTTCAATATGAACTTTTTAGCGTACTTGCCGAAGTGTTGCCCGATAATGCTTATTCGCTTTTGTATGAAACTATTTCTGATACAATATTAACCCAACGTAGCAGTGTTTTATCTGTGGGTTTCTTATTGATGTTATTCTTCTCTTCAAATGGTGTTATGTCTTTAATCTCGGCTTTCAATAGTACTTACCACGATTTCGAAACTAGAAGCAAATTTAGCATTAGATTGATTTCAATCCTTTTAGTCCTGATTTTAAGTCTGTTATTACTCGTTGCAATAACAATGATTGTAATGGGAAATAGCTTTATTGTTGGCTTTATCAGCAAGCATCCTGGCTTATATGATAATACGATTCTTTACTTTTTAGTTGCCTTTACAAAATGGACACTTATTGTTGTTCTTTATTTTCTTGCAATTTCGTTTTTATACTTCTTAGCTCCAGCCAAAAAAAGCAGGTTTAAGTTTATTACTCCAGGTGCAATATTTGCTACTTTTTTACAAATTATTACTGTACTCGGTTTTTCTTATTATGTAAATAATTTTTCCCAATACAATAAACTTTATGGCTCTATAGGTACTGTAATTGTAGTAATGCTACTCTTTTATATTACATCTATTGCATTGATTCTTGGATTTGAACTTAACGTAAGTGTTGCAAGTCGTAAGAAGAAAGTTAGATTAAAATAATTTTATTTTTCATTTGTATTGTTTTTTTATTTATTTTTGGAATAATTGTTTTCAGAGGTGCTTGTAATTCAACACAGGGCATTTGTAAATAGTTTACTTTTTAATATTATTTCTATGAAAAAACTTTTACTTAGCATTTTTGTAGTATTCTTGTCCTACAGTATGTATGCTCAGCCAACTGTTGCAGAAGATTTTACAGTTACTGATATTGACGGCGTGGAATATAATTTGTTTTCTTTACTTGATCAAGGAAAATATGTTTACTTGGACTTTTTTCTTACCACTTGAGGCAGCTGTATAGCGTCTGTCCCGGCGCTCAATAACATTTATACCAGATTTGGTTGTAATGAATTTGATATGGTTTTAATGGCTGTTTTTGGTGGTAATCCCGACAATGCTGATTGTGAGGCATTTCGTGATGAACATGGAACAATTTTTCCACTCGTAAGCTCAGAAGGTGGTTCTGGACCTGTAGTTTGGTATTATGGTGTTGAAGGATATCCAGAAACTATCCTTATTAAACCTGATAGAACTGTTGTGTGGACTAGTGCTGATCCTGATTTGGGTGTAATTGCAGATGTTGTTGCTCAAGGACCACAGCAGAATGCTTGTCCCGATGCTTGGCCAATTGCGAATTTTTCTGGAACTCCACTGGTTATTCCAATCAACACTGGTGTTACTTTTACCGAAGAATGCCAAAATCCTGTTAGTCAATGGATTTGGTCTTTTGAAAACGGAACTCCTACCGATTTTAATGGACAATCTCCTCCTGAGATTATTTATAATGTTGCAGGTTATCACGATGTTAGTTTAATTGCAAGGAATGAATTTGGAAACGAAAATGCAATTACAAAGAATAATTATGTGCTTGTTTACGAAATAGCTGATACTCTTCCAGTTGCGGCTTTCTCTGCCAATCAGGTTATTGTTATTGCTGGCAATTCTGTAGATTTCACGGATTTATCTTATGATTTTCCTTTCGAGTGGCATTGGACTTTCCAAGGTGCTGTGCCCGCAAGTTCCACAATTCAACATCCACAAAATGTTGTTTACAATGTTGCAGGAACTTGGGATGTGCAGTTAATTGTAAGAAACTCACAAGGTTACGACACTTTGCTTCTCGAAGATTATATTAGAGTTATTCCTGAAGTTGGAAACGAAATCCCGCAGGCAAATTTTACAACTCAAAACAGACTTGTTAAAGTAAATACTCCTGTTGTTTTTCAGGATTTAACTACAAACAATCCAATGTTCTGGTCTTGGGCTTTTCAAGGTGGCGATCCTGCGTTCTCAAATGAACAATTGCAACCTGGAGGAATTGAGTATGCTTCTACAGGCTTCTTCGATGTAACTCTTAATGCTGGTAATGTAAATGGAGCAGATGTGCTTACAAAAAGTGACTATGTTGTAGTTTACGATTCTTTCGTAGGTACGGTTTGTGATACTGTTGGAAATTTACTAGCTGGCGAAATTCCTTATGCTATGACAATAAATGGGATGACTGGTTATTATGGCGGACATAACTCGGATAGAATTACCATGTATGCTGACTATTACGATTACCACACATTTAATCAGGTTTACGGTGTAATTGTTCCTGTTTTGCAGGTTGGGCATTTAAGTAATAATTCTTATATCCGATTTATTACTTGGGATGGTGCTCATGATCAGCCTACAACAATTTTAGGTGAGCAAAAAGTATATCTTCGCGATTTAAGAGATAATTATTTACAAGTAATTTTATTTGATGAACCACTCGCAGTTGATGGCCCATTTTATCTTGGTTACTCAATAAATTATGCTGAAGGTGATAATTTTGTTGTTGGCGTGGCTCCAAATCGTGGACATGGTGGAATTAATACTTTATGGGTGAATAAACAAGGACAATGGTCTAGATCTTCTTCCCAATATCAAGTCTCAACTTCTACTGGAATTAGACCATTAACATGTCTTGTCGGAATTGAAGATGAGGTATTATCTGAAAATACTGGAATTTATCCAAATCCTTGTACTGATAGATTGTATGTAAACAATAACCTTATATTTGACAAGGGTGACTTTGTTGAAATATTCGATAAAACTGGAAAAACAATTAAAATGCAATTTGCCGAAGGTGGAACAAATTCAATGGAATTAAATACTGAGCATATTGCTTCTGGCGTTTATTTCGTAAGAATATTTACTAAAGGTAGCTTGCTCGTAGAAAAAATTAGCGTTGTGAAATAGTTAGGTTTTGCAAGTAAAAAACAAAAAAATCATCTTGATTGTTTCTGTAACAACAAGATGATTTTTTTGTTTTTATAAACGAAATAGTTATCGTTTACCGCATTGTATAATCTTCCTAATAATATGGATAATTGCTGTAAACAATATACTCATCATCGTAATATTGTCCTGATGTTTTTCCCTCCATTCCATAATATCCCGGATGATCTGAATCTTGGTAAATTATAAGACTCATGTTTGTAAAAACCCATTCTAGTCCAAGTGGTAAATCGTCCGAATAAATTATGCTCCCCATTGTTATAGTTATCGCAGCTGTTTCAGTATTTACATAACCACTAAAATTCACGCTACATTTATATTCCTCTTCATCTAGATTAAATGAAGTCATAGCAATACCAGTAAAAGTTTGGTCATCGTCATAATAATTAATATTGTAAAGCCTTTCTGTACAAATAAAATATCCTTGGTCGGTTAAATCAGTTCTGATCTGTGAAATCCCTTTCCAGTTAGTTTCCATAACACTTTCAAAGGTTTGAGCAGACAAAACATTAACAAAAATTAAAAAGGAAGAAGCAAAAAATAAATAAAGTCTCTTTTTCATGGTTTGAGTTTTAAATAATTATTGTGAAATATGTGCGATTGTTTAACAAATATTATTCCAATGTCGGATTTCTTACCACACCAGTAAATAATATAATTCCCGTACTTGTTTCGCGAATAACGAAAACAAATGGTTTATTTGCAAACAAGTATATTGGTCCATCAGGATTAACGGAAGTTACAGAAAACTCAACGGATGTAACAGCAGCAGCTTCGGTACCCTCTTCGTTTACATCTATATATGTTTTGTGTTTTACTGCGCTTACAAATAATCCACCAAGCCCGTCTATTCCCGAAAAGTCAGCAATGCCGTCGATAAACATATCTGTCATTCCTAGCGCTTGAAGGCTTGGAACTAAGTTTTTTTCAAAATCAAACTTGAATTTTGGCATAGACAGGATTATGTTCTGATTATATAAACCTTGACTTAATTCCTGCCATCTTTCTGGCGTAAGTCCTGCAATTACTTCTTCGGGTGTTTCATCTGATGCAGGAACGAGAATATCCATTACATAATTTCCTTGTCCGTATGGTATCTCAGCTATTTGAAGTTCAGCATCGTAAAAATACTTTAATTCTGCTTCCATTTCCATCATGTCCACTTCTACAGTTTGTGCGGATGAAACATAAAAGTCTCTTTTTTGTGTCTGCGCTGGGTCAAATTCATACTTCCATGTTCCGTAAAAATAAACTGCATTTATCAAATACATCACAACATCACCTCCAATAGCATCAATAATTGTCGGGATTTTATCATTTGTAGCATTTGCAACCCAATTATTTATTGTAGATACTGCTTCGGGTGAAGAAAAGTCCAATCCTGCAATTTGAGCATCATAATATTGTTGGTTAACATTAAGAAATTCGGGCAGAATAGTATAACCGTTTCTATACCATATTGAATTAGCAATACTTAAATTTACTTGAGGGTCCAAACCTACAAGTTCATTCATAATATATGCGTAATATTCATTAAATTCAGAAATCTCAAAATCTGCAAAATCCATTGTTGCAAGCATTTGATTCAAGGTATTGTTTCGCGCTCCATTTGCTGTCATCGCAAGAGCATAATCTATGCTCAGGGGTGAAATCATAAAATTACCTTCAGTTTCTGTTTCGCTTACTTTTTGAAGGAGCCCAAGTGAAAATCCGTTACCGGCAGCAGCTATTTCTTGTTGCTTAGTGCTTAGCTTTATAGTATCTAAGTCTCTGTTATTATTATCTTTTTTACAAGCACTCAACAAAGATAGAATTACAATTGCTGAAATAATAAATAGTCTCGTTTTCATACTCTAATGTTTTGAATGTGAAATAATTACACCAAAAATAACGAAAAAAACAAATCAAAATTGTTTTTGATGCAACTTAATGCATATCTTTCGAGTTATAAATAAAAATTTATTAGAAAAGTGATTCGGAATATATTTATAGTTTTGGTGATGTTTGTTGTGTGTGGAGGCTCTGCATTCTCGCAAATCGTTGCCGACACTTTCTATATCCCACCTTACCCTGTTCCTGAAATCTATTACACAGACGAAGCACCGGAGTTGCCGGAGAATGTTTGGAATCATAAACTGAAATATTTTCCACCATGGTTTTACGATCAAAACGATTTGCCTAATTGCGGACAAGCTTCCGGAGTATATAATTGCTTATCGTACGAGTTTAATAGGTTGCTGAATAGATTTGCCGATTCTTCCACAATTTTTGCACCTACTTATTCTTATAATATTCTTTGTGAAGGCAATGGCTGGTATGGCGTTAGCGCATTCGATTCTTGGAATTTAATTAAAAGTCAGGGCTGTCCTGTTTTACTTAATTATGATGAGATTTATTCTCCATCTTATGGAATTCTAAGTGATGATTATATTGGGCAATATCGAATGGAAGGATACGATAATTATTATTTGGCGATGCACAATCGCATTTCTGATTATTACAGTTTAAATGTTGCAACAGATGAAGATTTGAAAATATTAATGCATTATTTTGATGATCATCTAAGGGGAGAAGACTCTGGCGGAACTGCGATTTTTTATTCCAATTCATATTTTATGTACACTGGACCTAAACCAATAATTTATGATTCAATACTTTGCTATCCAAACGACAAAGTAAAAGTTATAGACTATATTGCTGGACATCCCACTCATAGTATGACTATTGCTGGATATTACAACAACACTAGCATCGATTTTAATGGCGACGGAATAATTACTGATAGCTTGGATATTAATAATGACCATGTAGTTGATATGCATGATAATGAGAAAATATTGTGGATAATTATAAATTCTTATGGTGGTTATTGGCCATACAGTATGTTTTTATTCAAGTATGATTTGCCAGAAAAGTTTTGGAACAAGCAAGTTTTTCTGCCTGTACCCGATACTGCATATAATCCCGAACTTACATTTAAAATAAAATTGAAACATCCAGTTCGAAATTCAATTAAAATTAGTGCAGGAATTTCTTCAGATCCTGAATCTGATTGGCCCGAAAAGATTATTGATTTTCCGGTGTTTAATTTTAGTGGTGGCATTCATACAATGACAGGTCTGGATACTTTGCCAAATTCTGATATTCTCGAGTTTGGAATTGACATAAGTGATATTCAGAAACATATAAAATTAAATGGAGACTCAAAAGTATTTCTAATTATTGATAATGCTGGTGGAAGTCCTGGTGAATTGCAGTATTTTTCGGTTTTCAATTATAAATACGGTTCTGAGGAAGAATATATTGGTGTTTCAGAGCCTGAATATTTGTCGGATGCATCAGTTTCTTATTTTTCAGTTGAAATGCCTCTGTTTTCGCAGCCAGAAGACAGTATTTTAAGCCTCAATGCTCCAGAATTGTTGGTTGCACATAAAGGAGAACAAATTCAATCTGTTGTTTCTGGAAAGGGTGGGGCAGAGCCATACTTATATCGACAAATTATTTCTGATGAATATTCACAAATTATTCTTTATGAGAATTACCAGCAAGCTCCAGAATTGGTTTTTACAAATGTTGCATTAACAGCTGCTAGTCCAGGTTGGCAGATTCCATTTGCCGGAGAACTGTGGGATAGCCTTTACATCGGTAACAATGCAACAATTTCATTTTATGGAAAGAATATAAAGCCCAAAGATGCATATCCATACCCACCAATTGTTAGCTCGTTTTACAGAGATTTGCAGATTGATGTATTTAGTGGTTATTATTTTATTGAGCCAGTTGCCTATGCTGTTGAAACTAATGATTCATGCATAACAATTTGGTTTGACGATTCTGAAAATACGAATTGCTATTATTATGCAAGAATATATCGTGATGGTAGAATTAAAATGTCATATAAGAATGTTTTATACTATCAACGGCGTTCGGCAGGAATTCACACATATAGTGGTAGCTATTACAGTGGCCTGTGCTCTCCAGATGTTTCATTGCATAAAAATACAGTAGTTTTTAATCCTATAGTTATTCCAACCGACATTGTAGTGTCTGATAATGGTGAAATTCTTGTTCCAGCTTCCGAAACTGAAGGTGTAAGAAATGTTTATTTTTTGATGACAGATGCAGGTGGAAATAAAACAATTAGAAGAACCGCAATTGAGATAATTGGAAATGATCTTATGAGTGAGATTTATCCAAATCCGTTTATCGGAAATGCTTATCTTGAAGTAAAGACAACGGAATATTCTTCGGCTCAAATTATGGTTTTTAATATCTCGGGACAAAAGATTGCGGAATTTAATTTAGAACTTGTGCCCGGAACTAACAATATTCGTATCGTTTCGTCGGATTACAATCTTTTACCAGGAGTTTATACCTGCGTAGTTAAGATTGGCGAAACTGTGGAGAAATTAAGAATGATTGCGCTTTAATGAAATTCTACTTAAACTTTGATTCTATACTCAACCGCACAGGTATAAAACAAAAAAACTCTCAATTTTCATCGAAAGTTTTTCCGTGCCCAGAACAAGACTCGAACTTGCACATCCATAAGGACACCAGCCCCTCAAGCTGGCGTGTCTACCAATTTCACCATCTGGGCGTTTGGAGATGCAAAAATAAGTTATTTTTTCTAATCCTGAACATTTTTTTTAAGTTTATAAAATTATTATCTGCTAGGATTGATAGATTTTAAATACTGCGAGTAGAAAATCAATTCGATAGTGGTTACTTTCAATGGTAGGATTGGATTCTTGTTATGAATTCAGATAAAAATGTTAAGTTATCAGAGAAGCAGGGCGCAAAAAAAGCTGGAATATTTGAATTGATTACAAAAAAACAATTTATTTTTATTATTTTTCATTGATTTCAATTTCAACGATCTCTGAATACTTGATCATTTTTCGTTTTACATTGTAGTAATTTGTCCGGACAGGACCAATGCCTCTTGAATAATATGTGTAAACCGAAAGCAATTCTGTTTCTTCTAATCTTGTTTCCAATTTGCTCGAAATAAGACATACGTCGAATTCTCCTATGCTTGTTTTAATTTTATCAAAACTTTCAACAACTCTGCTGTATTCCGATACTTTGTATGCCGTTGTATCACCATGAGATAATTCGACCCATGCAGATGCCAAACTAATGCCATTTGCTAAGAATGCAGGAATAATATAATCTCTTCCATTGATATCATAATCAGATTTGTCAATTGTTACTAGAGTCTCAACTGGTAGTAAAAATAGTTTTTCAAATGTTAACTCTCCTTCAAGAAATTGAG
>JBBQCZ010000042.1:0-26084 GCA_038319215.1 Bacteroidales bacterium
TTAAAAACAGAATTCTTGGTCGTGATGAAAGAGAATACAATTCTTGACAATAATTTCGAATTGAAACCGGATGTTTACATATTCCATAAGCATATTGATCGTAAAGCTGGTCTACATTAATTATAGCAACGTTATATCCTGTAGAACTACGATAATCAGCATACTGCTGGGCTTCGTTCCACAAACTACTGTGTGTAATTATCAGATAATCAGCCGAAGGATATAAACCTACATAATCTGTAAATTTATTATCCGGACTAACTTTAGTAATACGATCGACAGATTTAACACCAGCTTGATTACACATAACAAGAAACCTCTCTGTGTTTGGATAATTAACCAAGGTTTTTAAAACTCCCCCCGAATTTTGCACAGAAATCCGTTCATGATTTGTTAGGTCGTACAAATAGACCGAAGAAGTAGAAATAAAATTATTTATTTCAAGATAGTCTTTTGTGGCAGATGAGTTTGTTGGCAAATAAAACTCGAAATAGTTCTGATTTTCAAAATCCCAAGTATGAGGATAATTAATGTTTATGTACGAAACCACATTTCTATCATTAATATCGGGTTGAGATTCATCATTTGAAGAAAAAACAAATTGAATAGAATTACTTAGCTGCGAAGCCGGCAAGCTTAAAGTTTCTTTGACAAACTGGTATCCTGTATAAGTTCTATCAATTCTTGTAGCACCTAAAAAATCTAACTTGAGGTGATGTGGCACACTTGAGGTAACATTATTTGCAGGGACACCCACAGCAGCAATTTCGAAAGTTGCATTTGCAGAACCAGAGAAATAATTAGGTACTGCAATAGTTTTTGTTGTGGGAGCATCCTCAATAATTACAGATCCATCAAACCAGCCCTCTCCTTCTGTAAAAACACTTTGGGTAGAGCCCCAATAATATGTGCCAGTATAATTTGTTCTAATATTTCTGTAGCAAAACTGTTGAGCAGAGCTAATATGAGAGGTGTAATCAGTTGAGTTTTGCGGAGTCATTCTTTTATTACCGGTTGAAAAATCCCAAGTAATAAAATATGCCGAAGTATCGCTATAAAAGCTATAATCTGGATTTACCTGATTCGATTGGTCATTAAAAAAAGCGAGATCGAGTTCTCCTCTATTTCGTTGGCCATAAAACTCTATATATCCATTTGGATCAAAAATGCCTGTTGAGCCCTCGCCCTGAATATAGACATATTGCTCTTCGCCGTTATGATAGATTTGTATTCCTCGTGGATCAATTAAATTTACTGGAATACCCGATGCCAGTAAGGTAGAATAAGACATTCTGTATATCCCATCTTTACTAACATGAATTTTAAAGTATTGCTGGTCATAGTTTATCCACTCATTTCTATTTGTCTGCGAAAATACATATCCTGCACAGAAAAAAGAAAACAAGAATAAAGTGAATAAATATTTTCTCACAAATTTCATGTGATAAAATTACAAAATTTTTATTAGCAAAGGAAATAAATTACTTATTTGCAGCAAACAACCCTTCAGAATTAAAGCGATAGCTTAAAGAAAAAATGTGAGAATATAAAGCAATACTCTGATTACCGATATCGGTCAAAGCATAGTCTAATCTAAATCCATAAAGATTAAGTCCTACCCCAATATTGGGTTGCCAAGAGAAAGTGTTTGTATTATCAAAATCTGGTATTTGCTGAAAATTATTTACCCCAGCACGAGCATAAACCATTTTTTTATAACCAAACTCTAACCCTAAGGAAGGATCAACGCTAATCATATCTGTTTTAATAAGAGTATTCCTCTTTCCGTCGGTAGTTGTTAATAATCCAAGTTCTGAGTACAAAGAAAAATTATCGTTTATATTATATAGGTAACCAGCCCCTAATAAAAGTCTAGGAAGAGTTAACTCTAGACCATTTTCTGGCACCACATTTCCTGTTGCCTCAAAAACATCTCTTAATAATTCCTGATTAAATTGCCAAGCATTAAAAGTAGAAGTAGCATCGCGCAAATTCGCTCCAAACTTCCAATTTTTTACCTGATACTGTGCGGCGATATCAAATCCAAATCCCCAAGCGTCAGCAAAATCACCAGCATTACGACGAATTAGCTTTACATTTCCCCCAACACTTAATCCATCAATAGGAAGAAGTCGAGAATAAGTAAATAAAAATGCATAATCTGCAACCGAAAAAGAAGAAATTCTATCGTATCTAATATTCCCATCGCTATCAATTAGGTCGAGGGTATTAGGAATATCATCAACACCAAAGCGAATCATGGATAAACCTGCGGCAGATTTTTCATCAATTTTATAAGATGCTCCGATGAAATCATATTTTGCAATCCCTGCGAAATACTCTGAATGCATTGCTCCAATTTCAATCTTTTTGTCTAATTTATATAAGGCAGCAGGATTCCAGTAAACAGCATTTATATCGTCGACAGAAGCAACAACAGAATTACCCATTCCCAAACCACGACCACCAACACCAATTGCTAAAAACTCATTACTGTATTTCGGGGCTATCTGAGCAAATAAAGAATTTGCTACAAATAAAATAAATATTAGTATTTTTGTCGTCAGTTTCATAAATGAAATTTATCAATTAACAAAATAACAGTATTAATTGTTAAATATTGTCAAAAAAAAGAAAAAAGTTTAGTTACAGCGATATAATTTACATTTACGATTATAATTTTTGTGATTAATCGCTTTGGACAGAATAGTTTAGATTCTAAGCAAGTTATATTATTAAAAAAAACAAATGAAAATAACCAAAGCCATACCTTCTGTAATAACCTCGCTAAATCTAACTTGCGGAGCTGCTGCATCGATTTTTGCACTTAATGGAGAAATAAAAATTGCAATTATTCTAATTCTTGCAGCATCGGTTTTTGATTTCTTTGATGGTTTTGCAGCTCGAATGTTAAAAGCCGTGTCTGAATTTGGCAAACAGCTTGATTCTTTGGCAGATTTGGTAAGTTTTGGATTTGCTCCAGCAGCAATTTTGTATTATCATATTGAATCAAACAATATTTTACCTAAGTATTTTGCACTTTTAGTAATTCTAATCGTGGTTTTTTCGGCTTTAAGACTTGCAAAGTTTAACATTGACACTAATCAAAGCAGTGAATTTATAGGCTTACCAACACCAGCATCTGCATTGTTTATTGCATCTTTACTATTTCCAGTAAAATCTAGTTTTGCTGACATTTCATCACTAGTTCTAAATCCAATATTTATTTCTGGAATTATTATTATTTTACCAGCATTAATGGTTTCAAACATCAAATTGTTTTCTTTGAAGATAAAGACTTTTACCCTTCGAGATAATATTTGGCAACTTTTATTAATAGTTACAGCAATAAGTTTGTTAATAATATTTGGAATATCTGGGCTTGCATTGACAATAATTTTATATCTTGGCCTCTCAATTTTAAAACAAATTTTTCAGAAAAATAAGGACATTACAATAACAAAAACCAAATAAAAAAAGATGAAATATTTTGCACAAATTAACATCATGCCATTAAAGGCCTTACTTGATCCACAAGGGAAAGCAGTAATGAACTCTGCTCAGAAAACAGGTTTTAATTATATTTCAAATATTCGTATCGGCAAGCATATCGAAGTTGAATTAGAAGCAGACTCGAAGGATATGGCAGCGTCGCGCATAGACGAAATGTGTAAAAAAATCCTTACTAATCCAATAATTGAATCATACGAATTCAATATTTACGATATTTAAAAAAACTTTTGCAGAATAAAAAAACAGGTTGTATATTTGCAGCCTCAAAATGGTGATTGTAGCTCAGCTGGTTAGAGCGCCGGATTGTGGTTCCGGAGGTCGTGGGTTCGACCCCCATCATTCACCCAAAAGCAAGGCTTCACGCAAGTGAAGCCTTTTTTATTTGACAAAAGCGCTATCAATTTATTGCTATAAGCGTATGTCAAATAAAAATAAATGCAAACGTAGTGAGCATTTGCTTTTGAAGGCTACCCCCACTAGGGATCAACAAAATTGCGTTAGTAATTTTGTTACCAAAATATCTCAATTTAAGCTCGTAAAAATTATTAAATTTTAAGGTTTCGAACATTAGTGATATGTAATAGCCAAAAGCGTATGTCAAATAAAAATAAATGCGAGCGTAGTGAGCATTTGCTTTTGAAGCTTATAACATTATTACAGAAACAGCATGTAAATTTACAAGCATAAAAAAAGCCGCTCTAATTAGAGCGGCTCAATATTTATAAATTGTATTATTAGTTTTTGTATTGGAATACAAGAACATTACCAAAGTTACCTGTAGTAGATGTGTGATTGCTTGGAGAAACAACACCAGCTACATATTTAACCAAATAATACTCTGTTCCAACTTTAGATATAAAATATCTTGGAGCAAAAGCTTTTGCTTCATAATCGAAAGCTAAGTCAGCTGTTGAGATAACTGTACCTGCAGCATAAGCAGCAGCTATTTGAGTTTCAGTTGTGTAATCTGCGTTAGCAACTTCTACCCAACCATCACAACCTGTAGTTTTGGTAACAACAGCAGCAGTACCAGCGCCATTATTAGTAGTGTATTTAAAACCAATAGTTGCATTTTCGTTTGAAGTTACAGCAACATTATGATACATAGCGTAAGTAGGTTGCATTGAAATCATTGTATTTGCACTCCATGCAGATAAATCCATAAGTAACTCAACATTAACAGTTGTGTCATTTGCAGCCATTACAAAATCAGAAACAGTTACACTAGAATAACCAGCTTTAGCTACTGAATAAGTATAAGTTCCTTCAGGAATAAAGTTAAAAACATAAGGAGCAGCAGTCATTTCAACACCGTTGAAAGTTACAGTTGCGTCAGTAATTGCAACACCCTGTTCGTCTTTTACTGTAAAAGTTGCAGCATAAACTTCATCAATAAAGAAAGAATATTCTTTAGTTTTAGTTTGAGCCACTTCACTTTTGTCTGTTACTTCAAATTCATAAACGATTTTTGTAACACCTTCAGCAAAATCAGAAGCAACATGAGTAGTTGTAAATGTATAGTCAAAAGTTAATAAAGCATCATATCCAGTTGGAGGATCAAGAACTACTGAAGTTACGTCAAGACCTTGATAAATGTGTTTCCAAATTACGATTTCAGAAATACCAGCTTCTGCTGCAAATTCAATGTTTAAAGTTTTGTTGTATGTTGCATCATCAGCAAAATCAACGTACTGAGATAGATCGTCAGGAGTCCAAGCAATTGTTGGTTCTGCGTATTCTTTTTTACAACTGTTAAAAATAACCACTGCGGCAAATAATGCCAATAAAACCTTTACTGTTCTCATAAAATAATTTTTTTTTAGTTTAACATAGTTTTGAGACTACAAAAATAACAAATTTTAAAATAGATTAACAAATTATTTATTGTTTTGTTTAAATATTTATAACATTAACATAAAAAAGTATATTTTTAATAATTAAAAACTTCTTCGAGAGTCAATTCCTTAACATTACCATATTTACTTAGAAGTTTAAAATCAATTTTAGACTTATTACCAACAATAAGTATGTCGTAATTTTTACCTTTAATGTGATCTTCGAAAAATTTATTTACATCATTAATAGAATATTTCTTAATGTTTTCGAAAATATCTTGGCGAATATCAGAATCTATACCTATTCTTTTATTCGATTCATAAGTCCAAAAGATGTCTTCCTTAATAATTCTGTCTGTACTCATTTGTTTGATAAGCGCATCTTTCGAGTTTGCAAATGCTTCATCAGACTGAGCAAGTTCGTTAAGCAAGCCAGTTAAAGCATCAAGTGCTTCTTTCATTTTGTCTGGTTGTGTACTTAAGAAGCCTGTTACAAAGTTTGGTTTTCCAGTTTCCGCAGCCTGACGGTATCCAGCATAACAAGAATATGCCAAACCTTTTGCTTCGCGTATTTCCTGGAATACTATACTTGACATAGAGCCACCGTAATATTCGTTAAACATTGCAGCGGAAGACATTAGATTTTTGTCGAATACAACATCTTTTGATACTACTGCGATCATTGCTTGAACCATATCGTAATTTACAAAAAGTATTTCTGGCTTAGTATAATCTTTTTCTGCAAATTCCTTTGCACTTGGAATTGCTTTATAATTACCAGAAACATTGTGATTAGCTTTGATTAAATCTGCAACCTTTTCAGATTCACGTGGTCCATAATAGAAAACTTTATGCTGATAATTATTTAAATCTTTAATTAAATCAGTCAATTCTTCTGAGTTTGCTTTTTTCAAGTCTTCTATACTAATGTTATTTGTAAAAGAAGATTCTTTACCATACACCGAATAATTATAAAGCCCTCCCCAAAGAATAGAGTTTTTATCTAATTTGTTGTTCATTCTACTTTTTACAATTCCATTTACATATTCATCATAAACAGCTTGATCAGATTTAACACCTTTAAAGATTTCTTCCATAAGTTTCATAGCAGCTTCGAGGTTTTCGTCTAATCCGCTAATATAAACATAGCACTTATCTTCTCCTGCAAAAACGTTAAAATCAACACCAAGACGATACCATTCTTTCTGAAGGTCGTCGAGAGTTTTATCGTTTGTTCCCAAATATTTAAGGTAATTAACAGCAATAGGTAGATTTGCATTATGTTTTTTACCCATTTCGAAAATATAATATAAGCTGAAAAGTTCGTTTGATTCGTTTTTGATATAATTATACTCTAGTCCTTTTGCAAGCTCTTGAATTTTAATTTTCTCCTTAAAGTCGATAAAAACGGGAGAAATTGCTTTCGGCTCCATCTTTTTTAAATCTTTTACAAAATTTGACTCTACATTTCTATTGATATTAAGAGGAGTAATTGTCGGTTTTTCGATATGGAAAATAGTAGTGTCTTCGCCCATTCTTTTATAAACAACAACATAATTTTCTTTGAAAAATTCATTAGCAAAATCTACCAATTCCTGTTTTTTAATTTTTTTAAGATTATCAATTTCATACACCCAATTTTCCCATGGTTCTCCACTGATAAAGTTATCTACAAAAGAATAAGCAACAGCATTTCCTTCGATGTCTTTTATGCGACTAATTTTCATTTCGTTAATAATTGCTTCTAGCAACCAATCTTCGAATTCTCCTTTTTTAATTTTCTCTATTTCGCCCATCAACAATGCTTCAACTTCTTCGAGAGTTTGACCTGAACGAGGAGTTCCACCCATTTGAAACATTCCATAATCGTTCATGGCCCATCCATAAGCGTATGCTGACATTACTTTTTGTTTTTTTACAAGGTCAAGATCCATTACGCCTGCTTTGCCGTTTGACAAAATCTGACCAATTAAAGAAAGATAATCAGCTTCTTTTGATTTATTATCAGGAGTTCGGTATGCTATTGATACGAATTCACGCTCAGGGCCAAGAACGTCAAATTTTTCAACTTTAGTAATCGGCTCTTCCTTTTCAAATTTAAATTCGGGAATATTTGGATTTGGTTTCATATCCCCCCAAATTTCATCAATCATTTTAACAGTTTCCTCCATATCGAGATCGCCAGACAAACAAATTGCCATATTATTTGGCACATAGTAGTTGTCCTTAAACTTCATAATATTTACCATAGAAGGATTTTTAAGATGCTCAGCTTTTCCAATTACAGAAATTCCATAAGGATGGTTTTTAAATAAGGTAGCCATAATTTTAGAACTAGCTTTTCTACCATCTCGATCTTGGCTCATGTTAAATTCCTCAAAAACTGTCTCTAATTCGGTATGAAATAATCTTAAAACTAAGTTTTGAAACCTTTCTCTCTCAGTAGTTAACCATCGTTTCATTTCATTTGCAGGAATTTCATTTACATAAACTGTTTCTTCGTAAGAAGTCCAAGCATTTGTATTGGTTGCACCGATAAGAGAGCATATTTTATCATACTCATTCGCAATTGCATAATTTGATGCTATTTGAGAAACACTATCAATTTGCGCATAAATTCTATCCTTTTCAGCAGGATCGGTAGTTGCACAACGTTTTTCAAACAAATCAGAGAGCTCTTTAATCAAATCCTGCTCTTTCGCCCAGTCCATTGTAGCAATTTTGTCCGTACCTTTAAACATCATGTGCTCAAAATAATGCGCAAGACCTGTTGTTTCACGAGGATCGTTTTTTGCTCCAGCTTTTACTGCAATATAAGTTTGAATACGAGGCTGATCTTTGTTAACAGCCAAATAAACTTTCAGCCCATTTTCCAAAGTGTATATCCTTGTGTTTGTTGGGTCACCATCTACATATTCATACTTATAGCCATTTTTATCTGTTGCGGTTTTGGTGTGACTGTTTTTGTTAACACAGCTTGCCAACATAATAACCCCAAGGAAAAGAATCAGAATTTTTTTCATAAAGTTTAGTTTAAATTTGAAAGTAAAAATATAAAAAGATTTAATTGCATTGCTAAAAAAATCTATCATTAACAATAGATTAACAATATGCCATAAAAAATGAAAGCCAGAACGTGTTCTCTCTGGCTTTCTAAAACTAAACTTCTTATGCCAATTTAATTACAAAACACCCTATAGGATATTGAAATTATTACTTGCTATAGCTTAACAAATTTAGATTTTAATTCTTTATTATTAGAAGTTGAAACCTTGTAATAATATTCCCCTGCTATCCAGCTCGAAATATCAAGAATGTATTTTTTCGACTCCTCAGTTGTCACGTAAACTACTTTTCCATTTAAATCAAAAACAATTAAACTAGTAATTTCATCTTCAGATTCAAAGCGAATAAAATCTCTTGTTGGATTTGGATACACATGCATATTGTTTACATCATTCAGATCAACAAAACCGCAGGTCTCGAAATGAACAAACATTGTGTCTGAATACATGCAATTATCGTCCTCTGCATATAGAGCAACTTCTACTGGATTTATCCCTGTGTAGGAGACATCAATATATGTATCCGTATAATGATAAATATCTACAAACCAATCATAGGAATTATATGGGTATTCTGTGTCGAGATGTAAAGTTGCATCAAAGCATATAGTGCTATCTTCAGGCCATTCAAACCCATTATCATCATAACTCATTACCAATAAAGAGTCAACAGCAAAACAACCCGTACCGTTTGTAACAGTTAGGTAGTACAAGCCATCGAAAATGGAATGAAAATTATTTGTACCAATACCATTAGACCAGAGATAAGTGTCAAAACCTTCTGGTGCGTCATAAACTGCTACTGTGTTAGGGCAATGATAAATTGTATCAAAAATATCAATATCGGGAGCGACTCCAGAAATATCAATAATATTTGTTACGCTGTCCCAACATCCATTGCTATCGTATATGGTAACTGCCAACTGTAGATGATTTGTTGCAGGAATAAAACAATGTGGACCAGGTCCAATGAAATTAATCTCAACACCGTCATAAATATCCCATTCAATTGAGATTACTCCCGCGGTTTCTCCAGAGTACAATAAACATATTTCATCACTTTCACAATTGCCGCCAGTTACAGACATGTTTGCCTGTGGCACATCAAATACATCGGCGAAAATATGATTTGACTCTGCCGTAGGACTTGTTGCACAACTTAAATCGTTTGTTACCACAACATAAATTTCATCATCGTTAGCGGCATTATCAGTAATATATGTACTAGAATTTGTTCCAACTGTAACGCCATTTTGATACCACTGATAAATAGGATTTGAGCCACAATTTACTGGAGTAGCAGTATAATGAACTATTTCCCACTGACAATCGGTGCCAACCTGATCGCTTATAATTGTTACCGATGGAGTAATACTTCCTGAAAGCAAAGGATTGAAAAACCATGCAGTATCACTGCACCCATACACATCATAAGCCGAAACAATAATATCAATAATACTAGAAACAGGAGTTATGCAATGTGGTCCAGGACCATTTAGAGTAGAGTGCACTCCACCGTCAATTATCTCCCAATCAACATGATCGAGACCAGCTGTTTCTCCCGAATATTGAAAACACACATCTTCACCAGCACAATAGCCACCGCTAATTATTGTATATGCAGCCTCTGGCGGAGTAGAAACATCTATAGTTATTGGTGTAGAAACTGCAGTTGAAATTGTTGTACATGAATAGTCTGGTATAACTACAAGATGAACTTCATCACCGTTTGTCCAACCAGAATGATTATAAGTTGGCGAGTTTAATCCAACATGAACAGCATTTAAATACCATTCGTAATCTGGATTTGAACCACATTCGGACACTGTTGATGAAAATGTTACTACAGTATTTGAACAAACAGTTCCGATAGGCAAAGCGGTAATTGTAACAGATGGAGTGAAATAAGGTAGAACATCAAATCCAATAATATTACTAGTATCGGCAATTGAACTCGGACAAACATAATCAGAGACAACAAGTGCGTAAACAGAATCGGTAATAGAGTTTATTGTGTTACTGTAATTTGCTGAGTTTACGCCTGCATCGACATCGTTAAAATACCAATAAATATCTGGATTTGCTCCAGCATTTGTAACATTAGCCGTAAAGTTAACATTAGATCCTTCACATAAAGGATTTGTACCATCAGAAGTTATTGATATTACTGGAGACAAAGTAGGATATACACTAATTGTTATTACGGTATCCAACAAAGTTTCGCAAAGTGTTGCAGGGTCAACGGCGTAAAACAAGAATTCTGTTGTTTGATTAATCATTGCTCCTCCAACAGAAATATCTGCACCGGTACCAATTCCAGACAATAAATGCCATGCCGATAAAGTATTATTCCAAACTTTATATTCAATACCATTTTGAGAATTTTCAATATTGAAATAAGCTAAAGCCATATCACAATTGCTGGTATCACCAATTACAGAAATATTAAGCGATGGTATTTCGTCCAAATAATTTCTCAAAAGATATTTTGATTCGTTAACACAAAGAATATCATCTAGGCTACCATTAAAATACAATGAAGTTGGCATAGCAGAAACTGTTGCTGGGAGTGCAGAACCAGCAAAAGTCCAGTATCCGTCGAATTCGGCCTTAGTAACCGCAGTTGCGATACTTAAAAATTCTGCACCATTATCTATTTCCATTAAAATTCCAAAATCGTGAGTAATTAAAACACTATGCCAGTTACCATCGTTATAAGAATCTACCGAGGTAAGTTCAGCTGCGGTTCCGCCATTGCTCATAAAATAGTGTAGTTTTCCATCATCAGACATATAAACTACTGCATCCTGACTTGTTGGTCCCCACGGATTATTAACAAAAGAGCTAATAGGACCGCCTTCGGTAGTTTCTGTTTTAAACCAATATGATAATGTAAACTCCGAAGGTATTCCATCGTAATTTGACGAATATCCCATGATATCTTCTGCTGTAAAATCTCTTGCTTGCCAGAAATTTCCGTTTCTGTCGTTAGTAGGAATAAAATTCCAGCAATTGAATGAGAAATTATTGATAATATCATAACTATTCTCATTAAATGTGTAATAAAACGAGACAGAATCAGAAGGAATAGGAGTTTGTTCGCCAATATTCACCGGAATCGGATTAACATTAACAACGATATCATTGAAAGATTCTACCGAACAAGAACCGTTAACAGTATTTAGAGCATAAGTTCCAGATTCTGAAGCAATAAGAGTACTTGCAGTTTCTCCTGGAATGACTTCACCATTAAAAGTCCATTGCAACGGATAAGCTACAACATTATCCAAGTCCAAATTTACAGAGCCTCCAAAACAAAATTCTGTTGGCCCAGCACTAACAATCTGTGCAGTATCTGGAGGAAAGCTCATATTTATTACAATAGTATCGGAATGTGCAGCACAAGCATTTTCAATAATTTCTACAAAATAAGAACCTTGCATAGTAGGAGTATAACTGCTATTTATAGCCGCAGGAATAGCTACACCATCTTTATACCACTGATAATTAGGAAATCCCCACTGAGTCCAAAAGTTTGGGAAAGCATCGCCATCGCATAAATTCGTTTCTCCCCAAAATTCAACAATTGGATTTGGACATTGTGCTGGCAAATCTACTTTTACGCCATAAGCACCTTGAACAGGCAATTTAGAATCTACAACAATAAAATATTCAGTTCCAGCACTAACATAAAAATCTGTAGATGTTAAAGTATCTGTCATGCTAGCAAACCAAGTTGAGGCGAGCCAAGTATTCTCATTACAAACTGGATATACCATACATTTCATTTCACCAGCAATCTTCTCTGTAAATGAAACCGTTGCCATTCCATCATAAGTTGCAATAAAACTATGAATTATCTCTGGAGCTGTCATTTCCCAAGAAGTCCAATGGTTTTCTACATTATTAACACCATTAAGCTCAGTATTGTCGTAATACCACACGCCATCTGTTAGGCTCACAGAGCTAGAACAGTCAAGAAGCCCAGGCGCAGGAACGGTAATCCAAGTAAAATATTCATTTTGATCGTCTGCTTCGGGTACTATATCTGCCTCATCAACAACAAAAACAACATTCTTTCCACCCGCCACTAATCCTGCCGGCATAGACAAAACAGTATTTATTCCTATTTGGGCACCAGTTATTAGTTCTGGGACAATATCAGTTCCTAAATATGTATCAATTCCGACATTGTAGATATTATCGTCCGACAAATAATAATTAATCGTATTTGGTGCAGCAGTAGTGTTTCCGATGTTTTTTACCTGACAATTAAAATTTACATTATCCTGCTCAGACAAAATATACTGAGGAGTAACACTTGCACTTATGATTATTAATTCGGCATCGATAGTTGGACAAATAACCTCTATATCGAAACTTGGCTCTGCCCCACTATTACTTTCAACAGCAAGCCAGTATGTACCAGGTTCTGTATCGTCAATGATAAAGCCATTTGCACCAGAAACAATAAGCGAATCCTGATGTGGATGACTCAACAGAAAAGCATTCATTCCGCCTTCTGACACATTATTGATTTTAACTCTAATTCTACCCGGCAAACTTGTAGTAAAATAGTAAACAAGCTCTTTGCCAGGCGCTGCTGGATAAGTATTTTTATAATAATTAATATAATTATTTCCAGTTGAAAGATTTTGACTTACAGGTGTTGCACAACTTAATTCAACTGCTGATGAAACATCTAAATTTGTAAATAAAGGCGCAGGAATTGTTCCGATTACAGCAGTTTGACTATCATTAAAACTATATGAGCCAGGAGTTAAATCGTTGCAATAAAAATATCCGTTATAAGAGCCTCCCCAACCCCAATTAATATGAAAATAATCTAATCCCTGATAACCGTCAAACACAAAAGCATGTCCACCAGAACCGCCAGCACCCGAATAGTAAAAAGGTCTCAAATTATCAATTTCATTTCTCAGAATACGATTCCAGTTGGCATCTGTATATGTTCCTTTTGAAACCGCAATCGCATTTTTGTAATCAAAATAATTTTTGAATGCAGTAGGAACATTGTGCGAATATGCGCCAGAACCTGTAGGCGAGTAATTCATATTTACAGAAACCCCGCAATGATACATAAGCTTTGCAACTTCGGCGTTTCCGCTTCCATTTGTCATTATAGAATAATTGTAGTTAGCAGATGCGAAATCAGCACATTGCTCTCCATACACATAATGAGTATAGCATTTGTCGCCTACACCATTTGTTGGATATTGAAGATAACGCAAGACCTGAGCCATTGCAGTTGCCACACAACCGGTATAAACTTTTCCGCAAGGACCAGCAACATCAACCGGACATTGAGCATTATAACCGCAACCCTGACTCCAAGTAGTTGAAAGCAAAGGAGAGACGTCTTTTGTGGGACGAAAACCTAAATCTTCGCCATTTATAAGTTTAGTTCTTTGCTCAATTGCTTCGGGTAAAGCAACAAGATTATTTGTTCTAATTATATCAATCTGATCAAAATAAAGTTGCATCCAATACGCAAATTCTGGACTCCAATTTTCTTCATCAACAATTACAGAATCATCGTGCGAATAGCCTAAAACTGGTACGGTTCTTTGTTCTCCCGAAACAATTACAAATCCGCCATTATCCTCATTAAAAATATAAACAACAGGTTCATTGTTTGTGATTTTTACATAATAATTGTCGTTTACACTAACACTTTTTAAATCTTTAGAGAGAATTTCTCCAAATGATTTCTGTGCAATTAATCTCGCTTCATTATAACTTATTGATTGTGAATAAGTCTTACAAAATGCTCCTATCGTAAGCAAAATTGTAATGGTTAAAATACTTCTTTTCATAAGCTTTGGTTTTGGGAGTTATAACTCAATTCGAAATAATGACGAAATGATTTTGGTTTGGTTGCCGAAAAGGAAGATTGCAAACAAATTTTGTTTTGTTAAAAAAGCAGCAAATACTAGTACTATAACTCCTAAAGATTTTTTTGAGTATTTTTTCTGAAAAGAAGAAAGCCAGTAAATCCTGCAACAACAATTCCGATTAAAACGATATAAATATCCGATGGTTTAGTGCCAAACGATTCTGCATCACCTGAAAGTTTACCAATATTTGTATAATACAGGGCAACAACTGCTAGGGTGTTATTAAAAAAATGTGCAAAAACTGCTGGCCAAATAGAGCCAGAAACATAGACGAGATAACCAAAGATAATCCCTAAGATAAGTCTCGGTATAAATCCATAAAACTGAAAATGTATTGCAGAAAAAATAAAAGCAGCAAGAAATATTGCAATATGAGGATTTTTAAACCATTCGCCAAGATGCTTCTGCAACACACCTCTGAAAAGAAATTCTTCACCCAAAGCAGGTAACAAACCCACCAACAAAATATTTATAAAAAGATCTATGCCTGTAGTACCCGAAATCATCAACTCTATAAGATTTTTAGAGGATTCCTCCATTGCTTTCATATTTTGCTCGACACCAGAAAGGCTTTGTGGCAAACTTAAAGATGCATTCCATTGAATTATTACATTCATTAATGGCATAATGGCAAATAAGAATACTGGAATAATAAGATAATACCAAACTGTCGGACTAGATTTAAGATTTAAAAAAGGCTTGCCCGATTGACTGAAGATAAAACCAATTAACAATGAAGGAATAATAAAAGTAAAAAGAGACGAAACCAACTGTAGGCCTTTTAATAGATTTATCTCAAAAACATTATCTTTTGTTAAAGTCCCAATTTGTTCGAATATTCCTGGCGCCAAATTTTGCGAAATAATCGCATTTATAAATTGTCCAACAATAAAACTTACAAAAATGCAAAAAATAATTATTGTAGATTTCTGATGTAGTTTTAAATTATATTGCTGGAATAGGCTCATGATATTAACTTTTCATTGTATTAAAAAACAAAATTAGCAAATTAAAGAAAGAAAAGTGCAAATAATTAGCACATAAAGAAATCTTGTTTTTTAATTTATAAATTTCCTCAAAATATATTTTACATTCTAAAAATCAATATCTTTGCTAATTCTAAAGAATGATTTTTTAAGAAAAAATGAAACAAACAAGCAAGATAATACTTTTGTTTTTAGCTTTATGGCTACTTCTGGTAAGTATGTCTGCATATCGTTTTTCTAGTCCTTTCGACGAGTTTTATAAAAGCTCGGATTTAAATCAAGTTTCTTTTAATGAAATTTCCAGTCAAGGATTGTTTTTAATAGAACCTAAATTATCAGTACAGAACTTATATCAAGAATCTAAATGTAATTTAAACATTTCTATTTCTTTACTCTGGTTTAAAAGTTATGCAGTCTGTACGATAATTCCGACTCCTAGTGTTCAAAAATCCTACTTAATAAATGTAGAGAACTGTATTATTTTTAAAGAATTTTTGAAAATATTTCCGTATCATTTTTTCTTCTGAGTATTATGTAATTATTAAAAACGCAGAAAATTTCTGTAAACATTTTTATTAATAATTATTAAATACAAAATATTATGGACAGTACTAGTTTAATTATGGGTGGTGTTATTTTACTAATAATAGTAATTCCGTTGGTTATTCTTGCTAGATTAGGTAGGTCAAAACCTGAAGATAAAAAAGACGAATCTTTGAGTGCTTAACACTAAAAAACGAATAAATAAAAATAATTTGAATATTCTCCCTGCATTAGCGGGGAGTTTTTTTTATCTCTTAGGTCCCTCTTTTGTGTGTTTTTCACCATTGGGCAATTTTGGACGCGATGCTAATTCCAACTCAAGATATTTCGAATACTTCTCATCAGGAATTATTTTTTTAACTTTTTCATTTCTTATTTTCTCCAATGCTTCTATTTTTGGCTTGTCAAAAACTTTTTGGTCACCAAGTGCACCATGGTTTTCATGAGGTGGAGGCCCTTTCAATTCCCCTTCTGGCTTCTGCCCTGGTCTCATAATTTTATCAACTTCAACATAAAAATCCCTAAAAGCAGAAATTACCGCTTTTGTTTGGATTTCGTTTATATCCAAAGGTTCGCAAACCTTTAGAGAAATCATTTTTAGTCTTTCTTCGATGCTTGGCTGCTTTTTGCCCTGGTTCTCCCCTTGTGGCTGTTGCGCAAAACTATTGACAGTATAAAAACCAAAAAAAAGCGAAAACATTAGAATTATATTTTTCATTTCGATACCGTTTAGTTGTTTTTTGCAAAGTTATTTTTGCAAAACAGATTTTCAAAAAATATTAAGTAGAACACTACATTTTTTCTGCAAAAACAGATAATTACACCCATGAAATTACAAATTGACTAGTATTCAATATTAGTGAGCCTCCAACCAATTTTTAGCAGTACCAGATTCTACCAATAAAGGCACATCAAGTTTAACAACATTTTGCATTTCATCGATGATTAATCTTTTAACAATATCTAATTCTGTTGGTATCACATCAAAATTTAATTCGTCATGAACTTGCAAAATCATTTTTGATTTTATTCCTTCTGAATCAAATCTCTTTTGAATCTTAACCATAGCAAGTTTTATAATATCTGCCGCAGACCCCTGAATAGGAGCATTAATAGCATTTCTTTCGGCAAAACCTCGCACAACGGCATTCTGCGAATTGATATCTGGCAAATATCTACGACGACCAAATATTGTTTCTACATACTCTTTATCACGTGCTGTTTTGATACAATCATCCATAAATGTTTTTACACCAGGAAATGTTTCAAAATAATTATCGATTAATTCCTTTGCTTCTTTTATTGGGATGTTAAGTCTTTGACCCAATCCAAAAGCAGAAATTCCATAAATAATTCCAAAGTTTGCGGTCTTTGCTTTAGATCTCATATCGCGACTTACTTCAGTTTCGTCAACTTTAAAGATTTTTGCAGCAGTAGCTGTGTGAATGTCTAAACTAAATTTATTAAATGCCTCTAGCATGTTGATATCTCTGCTTAGATGTGCCATAAGTCTTAACTCGATTTGAGAATAATCGGCTGAAAAGAAAAGATTTTCATCTCCGCTTGCAACAAAAGATCTTCTTAGTTCTCTTCCACGAGCATCTCTTACGGGAATGTTTTGCAAATTTGGATTGTTAGAACTTAATCTACCTGTGGATGTAATTGCTTGATTAAAACTAGTATGAATTTTTCCCGTTTTCTTACTTACCAAATCAGGCAAAACATCTACATAGGTGTTAATAAGCTTGTTAACACCTCTATATTCAAGTATTTCATTAATAATTGGGTGCTTATCAACCAGTTTTACCAGCTCCTCTTCGCCAGTGCTATATTGCTTTGTCTTCGTTTTTTTGGGATTGCTTATTACTTTTAACCTTTCAAAAAGAATAATTCCCAACTGCCGCGGTGAAGCAATATTAAACCTTTCGCCAGCTAACTCAAATATTTTCTCCTGAATTTCAACAAGTTCGCTTTTTAGACTTGAAGAAAGCTCTCGTATTGCCTCACTATCGATGCTAACGCCTGTTCTTTCCAATTCTGTTAACACATAAACAAGTGGCATCTCAATATTAAAAAACAAGTCTTCAAGATTATCATTCTTTAATTTTGCTGCTAAAATATTCTTTAGTCTAAATGTAATATCCGCGTCCTCCGCCGCATAATCACAAATTATATTTGCATCAATATCTCTCATGTTTTTTTGATTTTTACCCTTTAATCCTAGTAAATCTTCAATTGGAATCATGCGATAATTAAGATATTTTGATGCAAGAAAATCGAGGTTGTGCTTTTGTTCAGGAGCTACAAGATAATGAGCTATCATTGTGTCGAAAAGCCTAGCTTTAGGTTTAATTCCATAATTACTCAAAATGCCTAAATCGTATTTAAGATTTTGACCAATTAGCAATTTTTCAGGATCGTTAAATACTTCAGAAAACATATTTAGAATTGATTTCGCTTCGTCAAAATCATCTGGCATTACAATATAAAAGGCTTCTTTTTCCTTTATTGAAATAGAAAGTCCAACAATTTCAGCTTCCAAAGTATCTAAACCTGTTGTTTCAGTATCAATGCATATCTCTTTTTCATTCAGCAAATTACTAACTAATATTTCAATCTCTACTTTAGTCTCTAAAAGTTTATAATTAACATTTTCTTTTTCGAATTTGTTTCTGCTATCTTGTATAATTTCCTCTGAGGAAAATGCATCAGTATCACCAAAAAGGTTGAATTGCAATTGTTCTTTGGGTTCAGGCTTATTCGTTCTGGTCGGAGTTCCGGTGTTCGGGTTCTCAGTTTCGCTTTTAAAATTATTACTTATAACTCTAGATTTCAGGTTTCGAAATTCAAGTTCCTCAAATAAAGCATTTAGTTTTTCGTAATCTGGTTCTTCCATAACTAACTCTTCTAATTTAGTTTGAAGCGGCACGTTAATGTCGATTGTCACTAGCTTTCTAGACAAGTACAACTGTTCTTTATTTTGTTCTACAGCTTCTTTTTGCTTACCAACCAACTTGCTAATGTTATTGTATATATTATCAATACTTCCAAATTTCTCAATAAGTTTTGATGCAGTTTTTTCACCAACACCAGGAACGCCAGGAACATTATCCGACACATCTCCCCACAGAGCTAAAATGTCGATTACTTTAATTGGATCATCGATTCCAAATTTTTCATTTACTTCTTTTACTCCAATAATTTCGGCAGCATTACCAGATCGAGCTGGCTTATACATAAAAATATTTTCTTGAACAAGTTGGGCGTAATCTTTATCTGGTGTCATCATATACACAACCGAAGATTCATTTGCAAAAGTTTTTGCGAGAGTGCCAATAACATCATCAGCCTCGAAGCCCTGCACCTGAATAACAGGAATCCTATAGGCTTCAAGTATTTGTTTAATGTAAGGAACTGCGATTTTAATATCTTCAGGAGTTGCACTACGATTTGCCTTATATTGAGGGAACATCTCATGCCTAAAATTAGGTCCAGATGGGTCAAAGCCCACTCCAATATGTGTTGGTTTTTCTCTATTAAGTACATCTTCGAGAGTATTTACAAATCCAAATATTGCCGATGTATTTAATCCTTTCGAGTTAATTCTTGGATTTTTAATAAATGCGTAATAAGCTCTAAAAATAAGAGCATAAGCGTCAAGAAAGAAAATTTTATTTTTCATTTTTTTCAATTTGTTCAAAGATAAAAAAAATACCTTAAGCGGCTAAGTTAATACTATACATTTGCTATTAATAGCAATGTGTAAGCAAATTTAACAGTTATGGGTTTACGATAGTCCGAAACTAGAGATACTTCTAATTAACAACGAGTTTTTTCACAGAAGTTTCGAGATTGTTAACTATAGTGATGTAGTAAATTCCAGATTTATAATTACTAATATCTATTTTGTTTAGTCCCACGAATAAAGCTGTTGAATTAATTAGTCTCGCTTGAGTATCTGTAATTCGAATAACACAACCAGGTTTTTCGCAGTTAATAAAGAATTCATTATGTGCCGGATTAGGAAAAATATTTTCTTCGGAGTATCTTTCAAAATCAGAAATGCCATTAAACCCGCTTTGTGTTAAACAAAAATTATTTCCGGGTAATACAGCAACAACTTCTGATAATTCAACAAATATTTCATCACTAAAAAGCCCTGGTTTTTCGGCACTTAAGTAGTATCCTCCATATTCTAAATTATCAAATCTATAGCTTCCATCGCTTTTTGTCAATCTAAAATCTAGTATTTCGTGGGCTTCATTTTTAAGTAACACTACAATATTTGCAGCAAAACCCTCATTAAAATTATCATCAGAAAACCAATCCCGCTGAAATATTTCTTCTTCATAGCCGAGAGTGTCTTCATAAGTTATAGCACCTTCAATAACTCCGTTATTAAGATAAATTTCGTTGTATGAATTCAGGCTTGTGCTGTAAATTGTATCATTATATAAATTTATAAGACTACAATCTTGCCAATAAACAGAATTATTAAAATATGTAGGAGTATATTTAGGGAAATATATTTCTTCCAAATTAAAATAAGGAATAATGTGTGTTAGATAAAAAACATCCTTTGGTAAACTGTCAAAAGTATAAATCCCATCTTCGAAAACCGTATAGTCTATTGCCTTATAATTTTCATCAACAAATTTATAGAGAATCGCAATTCCGTGTGGTAATAATGTCTCGCCAGCTCTAACTATACCGACCAAGTTCGCTGTCATAGGCGAAATATAATCAACATTTAGTGTTTTACAAATAGTATTTGTGCAATTGTAATATGTATTAATAGAAAGACAGGTTTGGTATGTTCCCGTATCAGTATAAACATGTAATGGATTAAAAGCATTAGAAGTTGTTCCATCACCAAAATCCCAGAAAAAATCTCTCTGTTCGCCATGCGAATTATTTACAAAACGATAAGCTCCATCTAAGTGTGAAAAAGTTAGAGAATCAATAAAAAAAGACGCTACACAATTATTATTATAACCAATTGTAACACAACTTGTACCAAAGCAATCCTCGCCATTTGTAAGAGTAACACAGTATGTTCCAGGGCTGAGATTTCCTATTGTTTCACCTTCTTCCCCATTACTCCACAGGGCGTAATAACAGCAGGGAACATCGGAATAGCCAAAAACAGTTATTATGCCATTATCAAAATTTGGAGCAGTAGCATTTTGTGTTTCAAAATCTATTTCAAGTGAACAATATGGTGATGTTTGAGGAATGCCAACTAGAAGACTTATTGTTTTTGACGCATAGCACAAATTTGTAGTAATTAAAGTAAGACTTACATTATAAATACCTGGTGCACTGTATGTGTGATTTGGATTTTCCTCATACGAAGTATAACCGTCGTCAAAATCCCAATAATAGTGAACATTTCCTTCATTATAACTTTCCGAAGTATTTTGAAATTGGACAACAAGTGGACTTTGTTCAATATAAATAAAATTTGCAGTGCACACAGCATTCAAACTGGAGGAAACTATTGTTAAAACGATAGAAATTGCAATATGTCGAATTTTAAATAACATTAGAATTTATAGCTAATACCTGTTTTTATTCCATATTTTCTAGACTTCTCCGAAATTGCGTACGATTGCTGATACAATGAATTCAAATCTCCTCTAACATGTGGCTCAATAAAAACAGACAAGTGTTTAGATATAGAGTACTGTATGTTTACTGCGCCATAATAATCGAAAAGTATTCTATTTGCTAGTAAATTTGAGGCTTCTAAAATATTTCCATCTGTAATATTGAAAGCCGTTCCACTACGTTTGGTAGCAAAACCAAATATCATTCCTGCCTTTGGACATAGAGAAAACTTGCCATAAGTAAACTCGTAACCAACACCTAAAGGAAAATCAATTATACGATATGAATTATCCGCAGTAAATAGTTTGTTGACCATTACAGAATCTAAACGAGCAGTTTGAATGGAGTCGATATAAATAACAGAGCTTGAGTCAACATAAGGAATATAAACAATATTACCATGAAGATATTCGTCTAAGTCTAAAATCATAGTAGTGTCGTAATCCCATCTTTCTTGATCAAAATAATTAAAGTAATAGCTTGTAACAGTATCTTTTACATACATATTTTGACTTAAGGTTTCGGCAAATGTATGGTAGGAAATACCAGTTTCTAACCTTAATCTGTTGTAAGTGTATGAAATTCCAAGACCCGCACTAAAGGAAAAACCTGGCTTGTTGTTTTCTGAGTAGAAATTATAATTTGATTGCAATTCATCATTTATCAAAGCTGAGTTATATTGACAAACATAAGGTGAGAAAAAAGCATCAATTGCTAACCATGATTTTTCAATAATTATTGGTTCTCCAAGATAGTTGTAGCCAATTGTATCGTGACTAATAACATCAAGTTGTGGTAAGCCAACAAATGCCTTATCTGCAATTTCTGACCACTGCGGTCTATAATTTAATGTGTATTTTAGATTTCGTAATAATCGCGCAGGTGCATAATCTTTTAAAGTAAGTTTGTTTTCAGATTCAGCATTTCGACTATTCGGTTCAGTAGGAATTGTAATATTATCATTTGAAATGTTATTATCTGAAACATTTTCGACTGCCGGTGGTGGCTCCTGTTCATCAGAGATAATGCTATTTGGAACTATATTGTCAACAAGATTTTGATTCTGATTTTTAGGTAAAACAGCATTTTTAGGATTAGTGGCTGTGTTATTTGTTGCAATCAAATCAGGATTTAAAACATTTGTATCTTTATCCTCATTAGTAGTCTGAACATTTTCCAATGTTGGATTTGTGCTGACATTTTGTTTATTGTAAGTTAAAGCAAGTTCGTTGTAATTTCCGATAAATTTTTCAGAAAAAGGCATTTTTTCAAAACTGCTTGTGTCTTTTTCTACATCACCTTGTTTTGTGCTTTCTTGATTAAAGTGAACGAAATTCAAATTTGGATTATTATTTACGGTAACAACAGTTCCGATAACAGCAGATGTAATTATAGCCAAATAATAAACATTAAAGCTAAAAGGTGTAAAATGAATAAATTTGTTAAACCAGACAACGGCAGCAACTCTTCGCCAAACCTGTTCCGATGGAGAAACTTTAAATCCATTAAAAGCATTTCGATATAGAGCTTCGAAGCGAGAACCAACAAGTTTTTTGTTAATTCCCGACCATACTTTTGTCGAAGGTTTAATTGTATAATCCTCAACTCCAGAACGGAATACATCTTCTATATTCAATTTACTACTCATTAACAGTTTGCTTTCTTTCCAATTTTAACTCATTTAGCTTAATCTGCAAAAAGGCTCTTGCCCTGCTGTACTGGGATTTTGAAGTCCCGACATTTATTTCAAGCATTTCAGCAATTTCGCGATGTTTATATCCTTCTATAGCATAAAGGTTGAAGATTATTTTAAACCCTTGCGGTAGTTCACTAATGCTTTTTAGCAACTCTTCACGTGTAAATTCGTTCGAGTCAATTTCATAATCCTCAATTGTAATCTCAGAAATACTGTCAAAATCTTGATGATAATCGTGTTTTTGCGAAACTCTATAATGACTGATGGCAGTATTTACCAATATTTTTTTCATCCAACCTTCAAAAGAACCTGTTTCGCTATACTGATCAATTCTGGTAAGGATTTTTACAAATGATTCCTGCAGAATATCTTCAGCATCTTCTCTCGACTTACTATACCTAAAAGCAATACCTAGAAATAAAGGCGCGTATTTGTCGTACAAACGACGTTGCGCTTTTTTTTCCATTTTCTTGCAGCCGGCAATAATTTCTTGTAAATCAAGCATTTAATTCAAAGTTCAGACCTGTTAGCAATGCAAAAGGTTGCATTATTTCAGCAAATATATGTATAAATGACAAGATGGGCTATATGTTCGATAAAAAAAGTGTTGGATTAATAGAATAAACACCCGACAATTACGATTTTTATGCTAAGTACAATTCAATAAGTCCATCGGGAGCGCAAACATGAATTTCTTTTCTATCTTCATCGATGCTCAGGATAAATTCCTCAGAATAAGGAATTATAATAGTTTTTCCATCTAAAACTGTTTCAAAAACGGGGTTTCCTGGAATAAGATTGAAATGGCTAAAAGTACCAATAAAGCCATGTTTTTCGTCGTAAACAGCAAATCCCGAAAATTCAGACTCTTCTTCTTCATCTTCTTCTACTTCAATGCAAGATGAAAAGATATATACTTTAGAATCTAGAATTGTTTTTGCTTTTTCCTCACTATCAATATGTTTCAGTTTAACAACTCTGTAAGTTCCGGAGTTTTTTACTGATTCTACAAAAAAAGGAACCGGTATTCCTTGTGTTAAAAGAAATACCGGCATTTTTTCTTCGATAATATCATTTGAAAAATCTTGATGAATTTTGAGACTAATTTGTCCAGCCAAACCATGAGTTTTGGCAACATTGGCAACAAGTGTCAACTCATCATTTTCAAAAAACATAATTATTCTTTTGTGCTATCCTCAGTGTTTTCGATAGCAGTTTCTGTTTCAACAACTTCAACAACCGCTTCAGCTACAGTTTCTGCAACTTCTACAACTTCTTCAGTTTCTTCAACTTCATCAACTTTAGCAGCAGCTTTAGCAGCAGCAGCGTATTTTTTTGCAATAGCTTCAGCTCTTTGAGCGTTAAACAATTTTTCTGCTTCAAATTTAGCACTTTCTTCGTTGCGTTTAGCTTGATCAAGCCCATTAACTTTAGAAGAAATTTTTGCTAATTTATCAGCTTCCCATGCAACAAAACGTTTGTTTGCTTCAGCCTCATCAAAAGCTCCTTTTCTTACACCTTCTAAAAGATGTTTTTTCATAAGTATGCCTTTATAAGATAAAATTCTGCTAACGGTATCAGTAGGTTGAGCGCCGTTCATAACCCAAGATAAAGCTTTTTCAAAGTTTAACTCAATAGTTGCAGGATTTGTTTTTGGATTGTATGATCCAATTCTTTCAATAAACTTACCATCACGTGGTGTGCGACTGTCTGCAGCAACGATGTAATAAAAAGGATTGCTTTTACGACCGTGTCTTGCTAGTCTTAATTTAACTGCCATAATAATTATTTTTAGTTATTTAACTTATCCAGTTTCCCGAACTGGGCTGCAAAGATAATACTTTATTTATTACGGCATAAAAAAAAATCAAAATAATATATTTTCAAGAAAAGTGTCTTATCTAACTTATAAAGTGTGTAAAACAAAGCTTTTTATAAGTCTATATTGTTTAAAAACTTTACGATTTTGAATTACAGTGGAATGTTTTTTATTAAAATGAGGGAAATTTTGTGCTTTTATAACAATTTGTTATCGATACAATAACAGCAAAAACCTAACGTTACTGTACTAAATAATATTTTTTTTAAATGTTTTATGGAAATTTTGTAACTAAAGTATCAAAAGCGCGAAATTTTTTAATTAAAGTTTTGCAGTAATTAAGAAAAGTATTAGTTTTACACACTTAAATTTTAAAAGTTATGCAAGTTAAAAAGACAGACAAAGTTAACCTTGAAAAGAAAAAAATGATTTTTCTTGAAATAGGTTTTGCATTATCCTTAGCATTATGCCTAGTCGCATTTGAATGGACAACAGGAGAAGTAACAGATGCAACGCTTGGTGATTTACAGATGAACGAAGTATTCGAGGAAGAAATTGAAAACACAAAACAAGAGCTACCACCGGAGGTTGAACCACCAATGGAAGAGCCTGAAACAGTAATTGAAGAGCTTACAATTGTCGAAGACAATGTTAAGGTTAGCGATGTTAACCTAAACTCTGAGGCTGATGAAAACACAAAAACAAACACAAATATAGTTCAATCTTTTACCGTTGAGGTTGAAGAAGAAGTTGAGCCTATTGCGTTTGCTGTTGTTGAAGACAAACCTGTTTTTCCAGGCGGCGATGCAGCTTTAATGAAATTTATTGCTGATAATACAAAATACCCTGAGATTGCAAAAGAAAACGGAATTCAAGGTAGAGTATTTATTCAGTTTGTAATTGATAAAGTTGGAAATGTAACTAAAGTAACTGTTGCAAAAGGTGTTGACCCTTATCTAGATGCAGAAGCGCAGAGAGTAGTAAAAATGCTTCCTAAATGGTCACCGGGTAAACAAAGAGGCAAACCAGTACCTGTTACTTTTGTTGTTCCGATTAACTTTAAATTATATTAGAAAGTCAAATTAGACATACACGACCC
>JBBQCZ010000043.1:0-25581 GCA_038319215.1 Bacteroidales bacterium
ACCCCCCACCCCCCCACCACTCTCTTAATTTCAAGAGGAAATAGGTTAGATTTAAGAGGTTAGAGTTAAGAGGTAAGAGGTAAGAGGTAAGAGGTAAGAGGTAAGAGGTAAGAGGTAAGAGGTAAGAGGTAAAAGGTAAAAGGTAAAAGGTAAAAGGTAAAAGGTAAGAGGTGAGAGGTGAGAGGTAAAAGTAGTAAGTAGCCCCTTAAACTTCGCCGCGGAGAATCAGGAACCGATAAACTGTTGAACGGATGAATCCCGATAAAATCCCGAACCTTTGGTTCTAGGATCCTCGGGAAAAACGGGACAGAAATTTCTGTACTTTATCGCTTTCTTAAAACAAGATTTCTTAGAAATTTCTTGTTTTAACGAGGATCTTTCGAACCCTCGCTCGCGGGGCTCGAAGAATTACATCCGACCAAAAGGCGGATTTTATTCTTCGGGACCGATGAACCGATAAACTGATGAACTGATGAACCGTTGAACCGTTGAACAATAAAAGAAATGGCAAAAACGATTAAAAAAATAGCATTTTTCGAGAAGTACCTAACATTATGGGTAGCTCTGTGTATTGGTCTGGGAATAATTATTGGCAATTTTGCCGGTGACAGCATATCTGTACTCACCGAGATGGAAATATTCAAAGTCAATATTCCTGTTGCAGTTTTAATATGGTTGATGATTTATCCAATGATGCTGCAAATTGACTTTTCGAGCATAAAAAGAGTAGGTCAAAAACCAAAAGGCTTGATTCTCACCGTTATTGTAAACTGGCTCATAAAACCATTTACAATGGCATTTTTTGCATGGATTTTCTTTTCTAAAATTTATGCCGCATTTATCGAACCTGAAATGGTTGGAGAATATATTGCTGGCGCAATTCTGCTCGGCGCCGCACCTTGCACGGCGATGGTTTTTGTGTGGTCTTATCTTTCTGACGGGGATCCAAATCAAACTTTGGTTCAGGTGGCTGTAAATGATTTAATAATTTTAATAGCGTTTGTTCCTATTGTTGGTTTGTTGCTTGGAATTACAGATGTAAAAATCCCATATGAAACATTGCTAACCAGCGTTTTGGTTTTTGTTGTAATTCCTTTACTTGCGGGATTTATTACAAATAGAAGTGTTATTAAAAACAAAGGCGAAGAATGGTTAAAAAACAAGCTATTACCAAAATTACGTCCATTTTCAATTATTGCATTACTTGTAACTTTAGTTTTACTTTTTGCATTTCAGGGAGAAACAATAACAAATAATCCTCTAATAATTCTATTGGTAGCAGTTCCACTAATTATTCAAACATATTTTATTTTCTTCATTACATGGTTTGCAGGAAAAAAACTTAAACTACCGTATGCAACCTGTGCCCCATCTGCTATGATTGGCGCTAGCAATTTCTTCGAACTTGCCGTTGCTGTAGCGATTATTCTATTTGGGTATAAATCCCCAGCCGCTTTGGTTACTGTTGTTGGCGTATTGGTCGAAGTTCCGGTTATGTTGTCGTTGGTAGCTTTTGCAAATAGAAAAAAGTATTGACAGATGATTGTTTTTCATTAACATAACAGGATGTTTAACAACATTTTGGTTTTGTTGATAAATATCTTCTTTTAGCACTGTTTCCTTATAAAAATTGATTTATTTTGTGCGAGTTAAATAAATAAAAGTGGCGAATATGACAATAAATTTTAAGATTTTATTTCTCATTGGAATGATAAGTTTATTTTCAATGTCTCTTTCCGCTGAAAATCAGACAAAAGATACAACTGAGAACAACAAGAAATTGTCTTTGATAAAAAAAGTTGAAAACTGGTACGGAAACAATATAAATTATGCAACTATCACAATGCTCATGACTGTTGAGAGTTCATTTATTCCATTTCCATCAGAAGTAGTTATTCCACCAGCAGCATACATAGCAAGTAAACCAGAAAGTAAAATAAATATTTTTCTAGTTGTTCTATTTGGAACTATAGGATCACTAATTGGAGCATACATTAATTATTTTTTAGCTTTATGGCTTGGAAGACCAGTAATATACAAATTTGCAGATTCTAAATTAGGTCATTTATGTTTATTAAGCAGTGAAAAAGTAAAGAAAGCCGAAGATTATTTTGTAAAACATGGCAAGGTATCAACATTTATAGGAAGGCTAATACCCGGCATTCGTCAATTAATTTCAATCCCTGCTGGTTTATCAAAAATGAATTTCTTTGCATTCACACTTTACACAACATTAGGAGCTTTGATATGGAACATAATTTTGGCTCTTCTTGGTTATCTAGCGCACGGACAAAGCGATCTTATCGACAAATATAACAGCGAATTGTCAATAATTATCATTGTAATAATTGCGATTATTTGCACATTCTTTATCCTAAAAAAATTATTAAAAAAGAAATAATGAGAGAATTTGGATTAATAGGTTACCCATTAGGTCATGCTTATTCACAGAAATATTTTGAAGACAAATTCAAAAAATTAGGTATTGAAGATGCAAGATATATTTTATTCCCGATATCTGAAATTTCTAAAATTATCAATATTATTAAAAGTCAGCCAAATCTAATTGGTCTAAATGTAACAACTCCATATAAAGAACTGGTTATTCCATATTTGAACGAACTCGACGAAACAATATTAAGACTTGGAACTGTCAACACGATAAAAATCTCACGTAACAATGACCAATTCTCTCTCAAAGGTTACAACACCGATGTTTTTGGATTACATAAAACTTTTGATAACCTAAAGTTCCCAGAAGGCAGCAAAGCTCTAATTTTTGGAAGTGGTGGTTCTGGAAAAACCGTAAGTTTCGTTTTAAAAGAAAGAGGAATAAGTTCAACAAATGTTTCGAGAACTCCTGAAAACTTGCAACAATTATCATATTCTAATCTCTCGGAATCGGTATTAAAACATCATAATATTCTTATAAATGCATCACCTGTAGGAATGTCTCCGAACTTAAATACTTGCCCACAAATTCCTTATGAGCATATTACTGATAAACATTTTTGTATTGACTTAGTCTATAATCCTTCACAGACACTATTTTTAAAGAAATGTGCTGAAAAAGGAGCTATTACCGTAAATGGGTTAACAATGTTGTATGAACAAGCAGATCAAGCATGGAAAATTTGGAATTCAAAGCTGTAAATCTAATTCGTGTTTAATCTCTATAATATATAAGCTAATAATTGATCCAAAAATATCTAAAAAAAACAAAGTGCTCAAAACTTATAACAACAAAAAAGCGACAAAGTTAATGCCGCTTAAATATTCAAAATTAGGTTAGTCTCCTGAGTTTCGGAGAAATTCCAGGTATATTATTTCTATTCTACCTCCTTGTTGTAAGTCTCTTCATCCTTATTGTAAAAGAAACTCAAGTCTTTATATTTTCCAAAGAAAGTAGATAATTCAACAGAAGAACTAAACGTTTCATCAATATTATCAGTGACTTCAAATAATTTAAATTGGGTATTGCCATTCAATTCAATTTTGTAGAAATAATAAGTACCATCTTGATTCATGTTTGCGAATCTGGTTTTTCCGATATCGGTAAAATGGCAAATATAAGTACCACTCACCTCGTAAATCTCATCTGTAGAATTATACTCATATTTTTCAGCTTTAAACTTCAAACCATCAATCTCGCTAAAAATAAAGTAATTTGGTGTTTCTGCATATTCATCTTCTACTACCCACTTACCAAGAAGTTCAGGAGCAATTTTAACATTAGCATCAGCTAGTGGAACAGTTGACGAATAAGGACATGCTGTAAAAAAAACTCCAGCAAGGATAATCATTCCGATAATTAAAAAACTTGTCTTTTTCATAATTTGTTGTTTTTAGGATTAATTTTTACTAATTGATTTTTATTGAATATTTATTTACTCTAAGCTATTAAAAATCTTCACAGCCTCATCAAAATTCTTGCCGCAAAATACCTCGTCCGCCAAACTTTCATGACAGACTGTGGGTCTATCTGCTCGAGTAAAAATCTTGCACAGCATATTTTCATCTAAATGAATGCATCTTGTATTAGCCGCCTTACCGCCTACAGGCATACCTGGAATATTACTAGATATAGATGGGGCAATACAACAAGCTCCACATTTACGGCAATCCATTTTAATGTAAATTTAACACAAAAATAACTAAAATCTCATATAGAAACAATAATATTTTCAACAGATAGCACAATTAAATTAACCTGTAAAACTAATTATGTTTTTTAGCCCCAATTCAAGTTCTTCAGGTTGTCTAGCGATATTAATCCTTATATAATTATTCCATTCCTCACCAAAATGTTGACCAGGAATTATTGCTGTTTTCAATTTATCATATAATTTCAATCCAAAGGATAGACTGTCACTAAAATCACCAGGCAATCGACACCACACAAAATAGCCGCCATCAGTTTTAGGGCAATAGAATCCATTATTAGTAAGTTCTTTTACAGCCTTTAAATAGTTTGAACTAATTGTATTTTTAATATTTGCAACATAAGCAGAATAAGTTTCTTTTAGTAAATACTCAGCCAAAGCCTGTTGTAAGGGAGCCGGAGCACATAGACCGATATAATCATGAGTATAACACATTTTTTCGTAATGCATGTTATTCATTAAAAAATATCCAATTCTCCAACCTGTTATAGAAAATTTTTTAGAGAAACTATTTACATAAAAAACATTTGGAGATAATTCCTTTACAGGATAATATGGTTTCTCTTCGCCAAAGTAAAGTTCGCTATAAACAGCATCAAGAATAACATAGGCGTTGTTTTTTTCCGCAAGATTAATAATAAAATCAAGTTTTTCTTTACTAATATTCTTGCCAAATGGATTTCCAGGGCTCGCAATAAAAAGCACTTTTATATTATTAGTCTCAAAAAAACTTTTAAAATCATTATCATCAAAATAAGTTTTATCATCAACTTTATAAGTGTAGAGCTTGTGTTTGAAAATTCGAGGTAAATGAATATATGATTCATAAGCTGGAGAAAAAGCAGCTACATTAAAACTATCCTTATCAATAAAAGACATTAGATAATTATAAATCAAAGAAATTGCCTCTGTTGCACCATTTGTAATTAATATTTTTGAACCAGAATTATCAATACAATAATGTTTTCCAAGAAAAGTTAACAAATCGCTATTCCCAGTTCCTGGTGCATACTGATGACAGCTACTTAGACTAATTTTAGAAAGACATTGCATTAACTCATCAGGCGGACTAAAGCCTGGAATGCCCTGAGCAAGATTAATCCCACCATTATTTTTTACAAGGTTACTAAAATAGCTGATAAGAGAGCCTTTTATCTCTAAGTCTGGTTGCGAAGACATATTAACTACTTGGTGTATGAATTTATCACTGTCTCTGACACAACAGCGATATCAAGCACTACAAATCCATCTATTGCGTAATTAAAATCTGGATCAACATTAAACTCAAGAATGCGTCCGCCAAGAGATAGATATTTTTTTATGAGAACAGGAAATCCAAAATGATGAGAATCTATATCTTTAATCAATCTGTCCATGCCTGACAAGTCGTCGCCATAACTATTGAGTAATGCTTCATGATGATGATTTGTAAGATAGTCAAAACCAATTCTATGGTCAACCATATTTTGTAATTCGAGCCAAGAATGATGTCTTTTCAAATATTCAATCATTAGTATCTTCGAGTTATTTGAAAATAAGCTAGAGATGCTGGCTGGGCCAATCAGATATTTATAATCAGGATACTTCTGAGTAACAAAATAAATTCCTTTCCATAAAAGAAATAAAGGCAATGGTTTTCTCTGATAATCGGGAACGACAAACGAACGTCCCATTTCCATTGATTTTACCAAGTACGACTCAAACTCAGTTTTGAATTTAAACAAAGAATTAATATAAAAACCTTCTTTTCCTTTAGCATCTATTATCTCTTTACCCATTCCGATACGATATGCACCAACAATTGCAGATGCTGCCTCGTCCCATATAAATAAATGATGGTAATATAGGTCAAACTTATCAGCATCTTTTTCGTTTCCAGTTCCCTCACCCACCTCTCTAAATGTTAACTCTCGCAGCCGTGATAACTCTAGAAAAATATTAGGAATATTTTCATGTTTTGAAAAGAAACAGAGGTAATTATCAGTCGAAAACAATAAATCAGTAGGTTTTATTTTTTCAATTTCATTCTTAAACAAATCAATACCTGTTGCTGGTAATATTTCTTTATATTTGTCAAAATTCCCAGCCGAGACATGGGTTGAATTAGAATTATCAAGACAATAAGTCCTTGCACGAAGTATTTCCCCTAAAATCTTTTTATCTGTAATAGTCTTCAAAAATTTAGGCTGCATAGGAGAACTAAATCTTACAGTAATATCTCTATTTTTTGTGATTAAAAATTCTGCAGGCAATCTTGCAGTTCTTAAAGCGGGATGTATTTTTCCTAAAAAATGGAATATTCTGCTATTTTCACCTGACATAAATCCAGAAACTACGGGAACATTCGCATTTTGAACAAATTTGATAACATTAGGCTGCCATTCTCTATCTTCAACAACATTTGAATTTTTATATTTAGTAGAGACCTCTCCTGCTGGCATTATACAAACTAATCCTCCAGCTTCAATAACTTTAATCATTTCCTTTAAGCCACCTAAACTCGAAAATGACTTTTTATGAGCTTCAAAAGGATTAACAGATAACAAATATGGAGCTGCCGGTTCCACTCTACTTAATAAAAAATTTGCAATAAATTTGGCATCTTGTCTTCTCTTTAATATTGACTTTGTAATTAACAAAGCATCAACAGCCCCATAAGGATGGTTTAACAATACTATTACGGGACCAGTTTCAGGGATATTGTTTAAATCAGAATCTGAAACAATACAATTTACATTTAATTTTTTAAGACAATTATCATCAAATTTGACAACATCTTCGTCATAACACTCGTCATAAAACTTATTTAGCTCATTAAGTCTAAATAATTTCATACCTAAATAGGATAAAAATCTACCGAAAAAGCCCCTGACTTTCAGTACTTTTTGTAGATCTTCGCGAGATATGACACTATGTTTTAAATTCGACATTAAACAGTTTACTTCTGTTCTACAAAGATGATAATTTTTACCATAATAAAAAAGTTTTTAAAAAAGAATGTTTCAATTATCGTTTACAATTCTATAATTTACTAGATAATATCTTAATAATCAGTTTAAAAATCTAGTCTATATTATTAAAACTTTTTATTAACAAATGGTAAATAAAATAGAAATACTATTAAACCACCAACAAATATTATTGCACCAGAAAACAAAAAGGCTTGTTTAATTGAATATAAATCGGCAAACCAACCCATAAAAGGGCCAAAAGCTGAGAATAAAATTCTTATAACAAAATTACGAACCGACAAAACTGTTGCACGAACTTCTGGCTCGCATAAACGATTTATATAATCTTTTAAAACCGGAGTAGCAATTCCTCTAACAAAGTAAAAAATCCAAATAACAACAAAAATAACGGTTGCCTCAGTAAGTCCCATAAGAGCATAGGAGCCACTAATAACGATTAATATCATCAATAATGTTGTTTTGCTACCAAGTAGTTTTTCAATTTTATATGCATAAATTGTAGCAATACCAACGGTTACATTTACAACCGACCATGCTATTCCAATTTGATATTCGCTAAACCCATGAATATCAGCAAGATAAGCTTGAAGAAACCAAGCCATTGTTAAAGTTGCACAACCAATAATAGATGAAAATAAGATATTTAAAGACAGATTTTTTGATTCAAACAAAGAGTATTTAACAATTGACAGAACATGTTTAAACCCTGCTTTTATCTTGTCGCTATTTATTTTTGGCTCATAAAGTGAGAATGCTGCTGGAATAGCAATAAAAGCAATTACAGTTTGCCAGTAAAAAGGAGTTCTTAAACTTATCTCCGCTAAAAATCCACCTGCAATCGCCGCCAGTGTTTCTGCAAAATTTCCAATTGCAAGCACTCTACCTTCGTACTTAACATATTGGTTCTCCCGTCCTTGCAACTTAAGACTGTCGTAGAGTAGAGCCGAATCGCTTCCACTTATAAAACTTTGAGCAGTTCCAAGTATTAATTCGGCAATAAGAAATCCATAAAACCCCGATGTAAAACTGTAAACTGCAAATCCAACCGTTCCAAGTATTGCTCCCAGAATAATTGTATTTTTTCTTCCCCAAACATCAGCCATGTAGCCGCTAGGAATTTCAAGAATAATAACTGCAATAGAATAGATAGCCTGTAATGTTAGCACATCTCGCAAATCAAGTCCATGATCCTGATAAAACAAGACAATTATCGGCATATATAACATAAACCATTTAGCGGTTTTAATCAAATATAAGGCGATAATATTTCTTTTAAAAATCTGCATTTGAAGTTGCAAATATAATCGGTTTTTATTGTTCATTTAAAAAAATCAATTTAAATAGAATTAAAACTCGTTTTTTTTTCAAACTATAATAGTGTACGATGGTTTCTGTAATGTTTTTAGTATTTTTGCACTTAAATATTATTACTATGATGAAAAAAATATCTATTTTATTAACGTTAGCCCTTTTTGCTGGTTACAGTTTTTCACAAACTGGGAATCTTGACGAAACAACACTAAACGTTATTCGCAATGGCTATAAAACTCAAGCTGACAACGACAAAGCAGTACGAAATGCTCTTTCTAACAATGACATTAAAACCATTGCAACAAACCGAGACATTGCAGGAAAAGCCGACTATAATTTTAAATACAAGGTAAATGTATCAGGAATAACCGATCAAAAAAGTTCTGGAAGATGCTGGATGTTTACAGGATTAAACACTTTGCGTCCACAAATAATAAAAGAAAAAAATCTTTCTGGATTTGAGTTTTCGACAAACTATTTATATTTTTATGATTTATTGGAGAAATCAAATTTATTTCTTGAAGCAACGTTAACACATGCTGATAAAGAAATGAGCGACCAAACGGTTGATTGGTTATTTAAAAATCCTATTGGGGACGGTGGTGTCTGGAATTCCTTTTCAAATATTGCCACAAAATATGGGGTTGTTCCTAAAACAGTAATGCCAGAAACCTATCACTCCGAAAATACAAGCTGGATAAATCAGATTTTAGCCAAAAAATTGCGAGAATATGGGTTAGCACTACGAGAATTAAAAAAACTCAAGGCATCAGATAAAAAAATAAATGAGGAGAAGCTCAAAATGATCTCCGAAATTTATCGTTTATTGGTATTATTTCTAGGTGAACCACCAACTGAGTTTCAATACCGTTTTGTCGATAAAACAGACAACATTGGGGAATATAAAACTTATAGCCCAAAAAGCTTTTTTGCAGAGATGTTTCCAGATTTTAAAGGAGATGATTATATAATGCTAATGAATGACCCAAGCAGGGAATACTATAAAGTTTTTGAAATTGAATATGACAGAAATGTATTAGAAGGACGTAATTGGAGGTATTTAAATTTACCCGCAGACGAGATTAAGACATTTGCAATTGCCAGTATTAAAAACAATGAAGCTATGTACTCCTCGTGCGATGTTGGAAAAGAACTTAGCAAAACAGATGGAACTTTAGACTTAAACAATTACGATTTTGAGGCACTACTTGGCACTGAGTTCGGCATGTCAAAAGCAGAAAGAATTAAAACCTACGATAGTGGTTCGTCTCACGCTATGTTGCTTATGGCTGTAGACACCGATAACGATGAAAATCCAGTAAAATGGCAATTCGAAAACTCATGGGGTTCGTCATATGGCCATAATGGATACTTAATTTTTACAGATGAGTGGTTTGACGAGTATATGTTTCGAGTAATTGTTAATAAGAAATACCTAGACGAAAAAACCATAAAGCTTCTAAACCAAACGCCAATAATGTTGCCACCTTGGGACCCAATGTTTATGTCTGACAATTAATCACCAAAAATGAAGATATGTGTGGGATTACAGGAATATATTGTTTCAACGAATCAGCAGAGAATTACGAAAGCAAACTCAAACTAGCGGTAGAGTCTTTAAAATCTCGTGGGCCTGATAGCAATGGTATTTTTATAAATCAAAATATTGGTTTAGGACACACCAGATTATCAATTATTGACACAAGCGCTGCCGGATCTCAACCATTTATTGATAAAAGTGGGAAGTATGCTATCGTTTTTAATGGCGAGTTTTATAACCATAATGACTTTAGGCAAGAGTTGAAAAATGATGGAATTGATTTCGATTCTGAGACAGATACAGAAGTACTTCTTTATTTATTAATTAAATATGGGACTCTTGCTATAGCCAAAATAAACGGCTGCTTTTCGTTTGCATTTTACGATTTAAATAAGAATACCTGTCTTTTAGTTCGAGATAGAATGGGAATTAATCCGCTATTGTATTACAAAGATGATGACAAATTGATATTTGCTTCCGAAATGAAAGCAATTTTCTCTTTTGGAATTCCAAAAATACTAAATCACGATTCGCTTGTTACATATTTGCAGCTTAATTATCTTCCAACAAATTGTAGCATAATTGAAAATGTACATAAACTTGAACCAGGCCATTATCTAGAAATATCGCAAAACGGAGTTTCGATTCAAAAGTACTATGAAATTCCAACTTATAATTCCGCCTCAACTATTGATGATTATGAAACTGCTAAGTCTAATTTAAAAACGCTGCTCGATAATTCTGTTAAGAGAAGAATGATTGCCGACGTGCCACTCGGTTGTTTTTTAAGTGGTGGAATTGACTCAACAATTATAACAGCACTTGCATCACAGCACACTGTCAATCTAAATACTTTTTCTATTGGGTTTAAGGATAATGAATATTTTGACGAGACTTGTTATGCCGATATTGTAGCAAAAAAATTCAAAACAAATCATACGGTTTTTAAAATATCAAATGATGATTTGCTGCACAATCTAAATTCTGCCATAAACTATTTAGACGAACCATTTGCAGATTCCTCAGCATTAGCTGTAAACATTTTAAGCAAACTAACTCGAGAAAAAGTAACGGTAGCACTTAGTGGTGATGGTGCCGACGAAATGTTTGCAGGTTATAACAAGCATTCTGCTCATTACAAAGCGGCATTGGCTGGTCCAAAGGAAAAGATAGCAGCAACACTGCATCCTATATGGAAAGCACTGCCAAAATCGAGAAACTCAAAAACTGCAAACCTTGCGCGTCAACTCGACCGTTTTGCAAGTGGCTATAAATTAAGTCCAGAAGAAAGGTATTGGTTTTGGGCAAGTATCGGAAGCACAGATTATACAACAAGCATCCTTCTTCAACAGCCTAACAATCAACGCATTAATGATATTAAACAAAAATATTTAACAAACACAAGCAACTTTAAAGATTTAAATGCAGTCCTTTATACTGATATGAAATTAGTATTGCAAGGAGATATGCTTACAAAAGTTGATCTAATGTCAATGGCAAACAGTCTTGAAGTTAGAACTCCTTTTCTTGACCACACCGTGGTTGACTACGTATTTGGATTGCCAGCAAATTACAAAATTTCGGCTACTAGTAAGAAACTTATTTTAAAAGAAACATTTAAGGATTTAATTCCTCATGAATTACTTAATAGGCCAAAACACGGATTTGAAGTGCCCTTGCTCAAGTGGTTTAAAAACGAATTATGGTCATTAATTGACACTGATTTATTATCCGAGAAATTCATATCAGAACAAGCTTTATTTAATTATAATACAATCAGAGATTTAAAGAAAAAGATACATTCTACCAACCCTGGCGATACCGCAGCAAAAGTTTGGGCATTAATAGTGTTTCAAAATTGGTGGAAAAAATATTTTAATTAATTTATATGCCAAAAGTATTAAGAATAATAAACAGATTTAATCTTGGTGGCCCTACGTACAATGTTGCTTACTTGAGTAAGTATATGGCTCCTGAATATGACACATTACTTGTTGGTGGAATGAATGACAACCATGAGGCATGTTCAGATTATATAATTAAGAAATTGGGAATTCATGCTATTACGATTCCCGAAATGATGCGTGAAATTGGGTATAATGATGTGGTTGCGTATCATAAGATTAAAGAAATTATTAGAAGGTATAAACCAGATATTGTGCACACACATGCATCAAAAGCAGGGTATTTGGGTAGGCGTGCAGCTGCAAAATTAAATGTGCCAGTAATAGTTCACACCTTTCACGGACATATTTTTCATTCATATTTTAACAAACATAAAACTGCAGTTTTTAAAAAAATAGAACAAAATCTTGCAGAAAAGAGCACTGCGATCATTGCCATTAGCGACATTCAAAAAAGAGAATTGTGCGAAATTCATAAAATAGCTGATGAGAATAAATTTAGAGTAATTCCTCTAGGATTCGACCTCGACCGTTTTCAAGAAAATTATGAATCAAAGAGAGCTTTTTTTAGAAGTACTTATGGAATAAAAAACGATGAGATTGTTATTTCTATTGTAGGAAGACTTGTAGCCGTAAAAAACCACCCTTTATTTATAAGGGCTATAAGTGTAGTAAAACAAAAAACCACAAAAAAGATCAAAGCGATGATAGTGGGAGATGGATCGCTTAGAAACGATTTAGTTTATCTTGCTCAATCGCTTGGATTAAAATGCTCGACTCCAGAGTCTCGAAACGAAAATGCAGATATCGTTTTTACATCTTGGATACAGGATGCCGATATTGTTTTTGCCGGATCCGAAATTACAGCACTCACGTCTTTTAACGAAGGAACACCAGTATCTCTAATAGAATCGCAAGCAGCTAATACTCCAATAGTTTCAACCAATGTTGGGGGAATAGAAGATGTGGTTTTAAAAGAAAAAACAGCACTCTTAGCTGAAAATGACAATCTCGAAGATTACAGTAATAAATTACTTGAACTTGTTGAAAATGATATTTTACGCAAGCAAATGGCAGAATCGGGTTGGGATTTTGTTAAAGGAAAGTTTCATTATTCTCGCTTGGTAAATGATATGAAAACCTTATATGATGAGCTATTACAGCATAAATAATAATAATTAGCTTATATAGTCAACTGAAAAGAATATTTTTTTATTTTTGTAGTTTGTAATACGCAACAACATGAAAACTAAAATATTCTTACTTCTCTCAATAATAACAGTTTTTCTAACTGCAAACTCTTGTCAAACGCTACGACCTTCGGAGATGTTTCAAACTGACGAAAACCATACAGTTACAGCGTTTGAGCCATCAAAATTGGAATATATCATTCAACCTTATGATAAAATTTCTTTAAGAGTAGTTAGTAATATTGGCGAATCTTTCTTTAGTGCTCCTAATTCAGATCAAGGTAGCGGTTCTGATTATCAGCGAAATCAACAAGGCTTTGAGTTTCCAGTAGAATTTGACGGTAAGATAAAAGTTCCTATATTGGGAAGAATTCCTTTGAGTGGAAAAACCGTACGACAAGCAGAGCTTTATTTAGAAGAGTTGTATGGCGAATATTTTATAAACCCTTTTGTTCTAGTTGAAATAACCAACCGAAAAGTTATGATTTTTATGAATAGTGGCACAAATGCAACAATAGTTGAAATGCCAAGTGAAAATCTTACTTTAATTGAAGCAATTGCGCAGATTGGTGGAATTTCGGAAATTAGCCGTTCATACAAAATTAAACTAATTAGAGGTGATTTAACAAAAAACCCGGAGGTTTATTATTGGAACATCTCAAACCTAGCAGATTTAAAAAACTCAAATATTTATCTTGAAGCAAATGATATTATTTATATCGACAGCAAGCCTCAATATGTTTCAAGAGTATTACGTGAGGCAAGCCCATATCTTACTCTAGTTACAACACTAGTAACTATTTATGGCGTTTTCTTTAAACTTAACAATCCAAATTAATCAGAAAATGGAACAATCCAAGATACCTTTTTTTAATCAAAAATTTGATCCCAGAACATTCCTTGCAATTTTTAAAAGGAATTTTTGGATGGTATTAGTTATTCTAGCTGTTTCCATCGTTTCTGGATATGCATTTTTCCGATACACCCGTCCGGTTTTTAAAACAACTACGGTTTTACAGATTAAGAACGAAAATAAAACAAATCAAATATTAGGGATTAACTCCGGAATTATGGAGACAGACCTTGCTCCTGTTATTGAGTTATTAAGATCCAACGAATTTCTAAAAACTGTGGTTTCGTCATTGCCTCTGGATGTTAGTTATTTTCGCCAAGGTACATTTTTATCAACAGAGCTTTACGGGAACACTCCATTTGAAGTAAAATACAGAATCAATAATACGATTATTCTTGATCAAAAGATTTCGTGCGAGTTTGTTGATTACCAATGTCATTTATCTTACGAAACAGGAGGCAGGACTTACGAGTATCTTATTAGCCCTGAAGAATGGAAATCAGTTTTTGGGATGGAAGTATTTATACACTTTCCATCGAAAAAAGATATGGAATTGGAATTAGATCCTGATAATAAATCTCAATATTTTTTTACTATTAACAATTCTAAAACCATTCTAAACAATATAAGTCAAAATTTAACCATTCAGATTTTAAATGAAACTGCTGGTACAATTCTGATAACATATAACGATTTCAATGCCCGAAAATCATCTGAGATTACAAATGCTATAGCTGAGAAATTTATCGAATTTGATGAGAATAAGAAAAAAGAAAGTGCAAATAATATTATAAAATATATTGACCAGCAAATGGAGAATGTATTTACTGAACTAAACTCTACCGAAAAAAACTTACACGATTTTAGAACCCAGAATAATATTAAAGCAACAAACGAGAGTATTCTATTTAATAAATCGAGCTTGTACACCTCGAAAATGTCAGAACTTGAGACAAAGTCATTGAATATAGATTTTGAAATCATGACATTGGAAAAGATTGCCGAAAAAATAAAAAAAGACCCAGAGATTAAAACATACGAAATACTTGCAATGCTATCTGGCCAGCAATCTGAGACTTTTTTATCGGGAATGATTAATACCTTACAAGAACTAATCAACAAAAGAGAAATATTGCTATTTGATATTACAACCAATAATCATAAAATTGTAACTATTGATGAACAAATAAAATCGAAAAAATCCACCATTATAGATTTTGTAGGATCAACTATTGGACGATTAAAAGCAGAAAAGATTGAATACAATAAGAAAGTCCGAGAGATGGAAGGTCAAGCATTTGAAGATTCCCCTTACGACGAAATAGAATATGCTAGATTGGTTCGACTTTATTCGATAAATGAAGAATTTTATTCTCAGTTAATAAAAACAAAAGCAGAAACTTTAATCTCTCAAGCTGGATATGTTAGCGATAATTTAATATTGGATAAAGCGTCGATACCCGCTGTTCCTGATTTTCCAATTTTAAGCAAAGTTATTTTAATGTCTTTAATTATAGCGGTTGTAATCTCTGCATTACTAATTGTATTAAAATACCTTTTATTTAACAAAATACTATCAACAGCAGACATTACCGAATATACAGACATTCCAGTAATCGGTGGTATTCCTACTGCTAAAATAGACATGGATGTTTCTCAGGTGGTTGTGCATCAACGACCTAAATCTATGATGGCTGAAGCATTTAGAAACATTCGTTCAAATATAGATTTCTATCCAATTTCGACTCCAAGTCGCGTAATTGCAATTTCATCAACCATTGCTGGTGAAGGAAAAACCTTTGTTGGATTAAACATTGCTGCAATATATGCAATGACAGGAAAAAGTGTACTGATAATTGACTTAGATTTACGCAAACCGAGATTAGACAAGTGTTTTGCAGTTGATAACCGGAAGGGTGTAAGTACAATTTTAATAAACAAACATAAATATCAAGAGTGTGTCCAAGACAGTGAAGTTGAAAATTTACATTTTATTACATCAGGACCAATACCACCAAATCCTGCCGAAATTATTCTTGGCGATAATTTAAAAAATCTAATAAAAGAATTGAGAGCTGCTTATGACATTGTGATTATTGACACACCACCAATTGGTATAGTTACTGATGCTCTAATTTCATATAATTTGGCTGACAATAAGCTATATGTTATGAGATCGGGAATAAGTCCAAAATCATTTATCGAAAATGTAAACTCTTTTGCCACTGGCAGTAAACTCGAAAATATGGCTATTGTTCTTAATGCAGTAGAAAAAAGCTCTGGCAGATATGGATATGGTTATAAAACTGGTTATGGTTACCAATACGGTTATAATTCTTATGGCTATGGATATGGGTATTTAACTAAAATACATAATTCATATTATGGAGAAGAAGTTGAAGACACTAGAAACAAGCTTCAAAAATTGATTGACAAATTTAAAAAAGTAAAAAAATGAATTTTATCCTCCTTATAATATTCTTAACATCTCTTTTGCTTGGAATATTTTTAAATAATTTTTTCATTAAAAGGCCTATTAAATTCCTTGTTAAAAAAGCCAATAATTCTGCAATTAGGTTTAGTACTCAATCTAAACCGATTTTTGGTGGCATTGGGTTTTATGGTGTTTTTTTAGTTGTTATGGTTGCTTCATTATTCATTTTTAATGATGAAATATTTTATTCAAAGGAATATATAAGTATATTTATAATTGTAACTCTATCCTTTATTATGGGACTTGCTGATGATATAATTAGTACCCCTCCATCATTTAAGTTTATCATACAATTTTTATGTGCATTTATTTTAATTTTCAACGATATTTATATTCACATTTCGCCAAACGAATGGATCAACTATAGCATAACAGTTTTATGGGTTGTTGGAATTATGAATTCTATCAACATGCTAGATAATATGGACGCTGTTACAAGCATAACCTCATTGTCTATAATTGGTGGGGCAACAATATTTGCAATCGCTAATGGAAACACAGTATCTAATTTTAGTTTAGTTATTATGCTTTCGGTTACTGCGACATTAATAAGTTTCTTGTTTTATAATTGGAATCCATCTAAAATGTATATGGGCGACAATGGATCACAATTCATTGGAGCAATTTTGGCTTGGATCGGCATTTCTTTCTTTTGGAATTCTGTTCCAATTGCTGAACTTCAGTACGGATTCAACACAAAGCAAGCACTAATAGTTGCCTTGGCATTTATAGTCCCTCTTACCGACACAACAACCGTAACTATCAATAGACTACTAAAAAAACGATCTCCTTTTGTTGGCGGTAAGGATCACACAACACATCATTTGTTTTATCTAGGCTTGTCGAATAGATGGGTAGCTGTTACTCTATTTTTAATAAATACTATAGGTGTAATTCTGTCTTTGAGTTTAATAAAAGCAGGTGAAAGTTTCAACTATGCAAATCTTTGGCTATATTTTATCTTCCCAATTGCCGCATTTTTATTCCTTTATCTTAACACAAAATTTACAAAAGTCAAATAATGAAATTTAACAAATACATAAAAATTCCGTTCTTTATAATTTTAGGCATTGGCGCTGGCTTGCTTATTTCTAACTTATTTATTTTTTCAGATAGCATAAAAGATGTTAATAGTAAAACTGATGTTAATATCAAAGAAGTAGCACCACCATACAATGTTTTTCAACCAACAATCCCCGACACTCTAAGTTTTTGCGGAGAAAATGTGCCAATAGAAAACTTTGATGTTTACGAAGCTTTAGATTTCGAATTAATCGCAAATACATACAGACACTCTTCAACTATACTTTACATAAAAAGAGCAAATCGTTATTTTCCTTTGATCGAAAAAATCTTAAAACAATACAATATCCCTGATGACATTAAATATCTTTGTGTAGCAGAAAGTGGACTTGCAAACGTAGTAAGTCCTGCGGGAGCAGCTGGTTTTTGGCAATTTATGAAGCCTACTGCCGGAGAATACAACCTGTTGGTTAACAAAGATATTGATGAAAGATACAATCCCGAAAAATCTCTCGTTGCTGCTACCGAATATATGAATAAAGCTTATCGCTATTTTGGGAATTGGACTCTTGCAGCGGCTTCATATAATATGGGAATGGGAGGGTTAAAAAAAGATATGGATTTTCAAAGGGTAAAAACTTATTGGGACCTTAGTCTTAATGAGGAAACAGCAAGGTATGTTTATAGAATATTGGCATTAAAACTAATTATGTCTAATCCAAAACAGTATGGCTTTGACATCGAAGAGGAATATCTATATAAAGAAATAGAAACTATTGAAATGACTGTTGACACAAGCATAACCGACTTAGTTCAATTTGCATTTGACAATGGAACAAACTATAAAATGCTCAAATATTTCAACCCATGGATAAGAGGAAACAGTTTGGTAAATACAACAAAAAAGGAATTTAAAATTCTTATACCTGCATCAGGAGTAAGAAATTGTGAAATTCCATCTAAAAAGTAAAAGAACAAATTGTTATGATAAAAAAAGATGGGCTAATCTCGGTTAGGGGCGCGCGTGTACATAATTTGAAAAATCTGGACATTGACATTCCGCAATACAAATTAAGCGTTATTACAGGTTTAAGTGGCAGCGGCAAATCGTCCCTCGCATTCGACACTATTTATGCAGAAGGCCAGAGGCGATATATGGAAACATTTTCTGCTTATGCTCGACATTTTATAGGTAATATGGAAAGACCAGATGTCGATATGATTTCTGGACTTAGCCCTGTAATTGCAATTGAACAGAAAACTACTGTAAAAAATCCAAGATCTACAGTTGGTACTATTACTGAAATATACGATTATCTGCGTTTACTTTATGCAAGAGCGTCAACAGCATATTCCCAGGCAACTGGAGAGAAAATGGTAAAATATAGTGACGATCAGATTATCAACATTATTTGTAATGACTTTGAAGCAAAGCCAGTTTATATTTTAGCACCACTTGTTGATGGTCGTAAAGGTCATTATAAAGAGCTCTTTGAAACACTTAGAAAAAAAGGTTTTATAAATGCTCGAGTCGATGGAGATATTGTAGAAATAAGTTACAATCTTAAACTCGATCGTTACAAAACACACTTTATCGAACTAGTAGTAGACAAACTGATTGTAAAAGAAAGCGATAAAACCAGACTAAAAAAGTCTATTGACCTAGCAATGAATTTCGGGAAAGGAATTATAATGCTTTTGGAAAAAGACAATGAAAAACCACGCTTTTTTAGTCGCTTTCTAATGTGTCCAACTACAGGAATTTCATACAAAGAGCCAGCGCCACATAGTTTCTCATTTAATTCGCCACAGGGAGCATGCCCAAAATGTAATGGGCTTGGAGTTATTGCCGATATTGACATAACAAAAATTATTCCCGACGACACAATTTCTGTGCACGATGGTGGAATAGGTTTTATTGGCAAATATAAAAATTCACTGCAGTTTTGGATACTTGAGGCATTGGCAGACAAAATGAATTTTTCGTTAAAAACACCCATCAATGAATTGTCAGAGGAATGCCTCGATGCTGTTTTATTTGGATATCCTGAAAGTTTAAGGTTAAAAAATACGCCATTGGGCGAGACTTCGAATTATACCGTTAGCTTTGATGGAGTAATAAATCAAATAAAAGCAAAGCAAGACGAAGAAGAAAAAGATCCATACTCAAATAAATCTTCGTTTAGATTCAATAAATTTATCACATGCCCCAAATGTAAAGGCACTAGACTTCAACCAGAGTCGCTAAACTTTAGATTTGCTGATAAAAATATCGCAGAGCTATCTGCAATGGATATAAAAACATTAAATGAATTTTTAGAAACAGCAATTGATAAACTTGAGGCAAGAGAACAAAAAATCGCTTCGGAAATTATAAAAGAAGTTCGTAGTAGGCTTGGATTCTTACTCGATGTAGGTTTAGACTATCTTTCTTTAAACAGATCGGCAAAAAGCCTTTCTGGTGGCGAATCGCAGCGAATTAGGCTCGCTACGCAAATTGGATCCAGATTAGTTAATGTGCTTTACATCCTCGACGAACCTAGTATTGGCTTGCATCAACGAGACAATAAAAAACTAATCAATTCACTAAAAGAACTTCGCGACAGAGGTAATTCCGTGATTGTGGTTGAACACGATAAAGATATGATTCTGCATGCAGATTATGTTGTAGATATAGGCCCAGGCGCTGGGAGAGAAGGTGGAAAAGTAGTTTTTGCTGGAACTCCAGAGGAAATGCTAAAATCAGATTCTGCGACTTCTCAATATATTAATGGTAAAAAAGAAATTGAAGTTCCTTTAAGCAGAAGAAAAATAACTGATAAGTCATTAAAGATTATCGGAGCTCGTGGAAATAATCTAAAAAACATTAACGTTACAATTCCTACAGGAGTTTTAGTTTGCATGACTGGTGTTTCTGGTAGTGGAAAATCTAGCTTACTAAACGAAACTCTCGTTCCTGTTTTGGGCCGACATTTTTACAACTCAAATGCATTTCCTCTCGACCACGATAGAATTGAAGGAATCGAAAACATAGACAAATATATTGAAGTAAACCAATCGCCAATAGGTAAAACGCCTAGATCAAACCCTGCCACATATACTGGCATATTTACCGACATTCGCGATTTATTTGCCTCTATCCCTGAAGCAAAAATAAGAGGATACAAATCGGGAAGATTTTCTTTTAACGTTTCGGGTGGCAGGTGCGAAACATGTAAAGGCGCTGGCGTAAGAACAATAGAAATGAATTTCTTGCCAGATGTTTATGTGCCTTGCGAAGCCTGCGGAGGAAAAAGATATAATCGCGAAACACTAGATGTTAAGTTTAAAGGAAAATCGATAGCAGATGTATTGGCAATGTCTATTAATGCATCGGTTGAATTTTTTGAAAATATTCCTCAATTATACAGAAAACTTCTTGTTCTTCAGCAAGTTGGACTTGGATATATAACTCTAGGTCAAGCCTCTACTACCCTTTCGGGAGGAGAAGCACAGCGAGTTAAACTAGCCACAGAACTAATGAAACGCGACACTGGCAATACATTATATATTCTAGACGAACCAACTACTGGTCTTCATTTCGAAGATATTAAAGTCCTTCTAGGTGTAATAAACTCTTTAATCGACAAAGGAAACAGTATGATTATTATTGAGCATAACCTCGATGTTATAAAATCTGCTGATTGGATTATTGATATGGGTCCTGAAGGTGGTGAAAGAGGCGGTTTTGTTATCGCGGCAGGAACCCCTGAAGACATAATTGAAGATGAAAATTCGCATACTGGAGAGTTTCTGAAAAAAGAATTATAACCTAAAAGATTTTTACCTAAACATTTTTCTTGATATAGCAACGCCTCTGCTGTGCCATAAACTTTTTTTGCATTTTTTTGCGTTTTTTAGTACTTTGTATTGCATAGTACTAAATATTTTACATATCTTTGCATAATCAATAACTAAATTATTTGATTATGGACATTAATAATAATAAAGTACAAATGCGAAAAGGAGTTCTCGAGTACTGCACTTTGCTGATATTAAAAAATAAGGATTGTTATTCGACCGACATCCTAGAAAAATTGAAATCAGCTGAGATGATAGTTGTTGAGGGAACACTTTATCCTTTGCTTACAAGATTAAAAAACATGGAACTTCTAAGTTACAGATGGGAAGAGAGTACACAAGGGCCACCACGAAAATATTACAGTTTAACAGAAAAAGGCGAGATACTCCTCTCCGATCTAGATAAATCGTGGACAGATTTAGTTGAGTCAATTAACACATTAAAAAACGAATAAAATCAGAGTTATGAAAAAGACAGTAAGTATCAACCTAAACTCATTCATGTTTGTAATTGATGAAGATGCCTACAATGTTTTGCATGTTTATCTTAACAAGCTTGAAGAACATTTTTCGAATATTGAAGAAGGTGGTGAGATTGTTAAAGATATTGAGGCAAGAATTGCTGAGATCTTTAATACGAAAAGAAGCGAAAGCAAGCAAGTGATAAATTTAAGTGATGTAGAAGAAGTTATTGGGATATTAGGCAACGTAGAAGACATTACAGGAGATGAACCTGATGAAAAAACTACGGAAAAAGAAAGTAAGAAAACAAAAAAATTGTACAGAGATCCTGAGTACAAGTACCTTGGCGGTGTTTGTAGTGGACTAGCCGAATATACAGGAATTAGTGTAAGCATTTGGAGAATTATATTTTTAATTTTACTCTTTGCCGGTCAGGTTGGTGTAATCGCATACCTGATACTTTGGATTGCAGTACCAGAGGCCAAAACAACTGCGCAAAAAATCGAGATGAAAGGTGGAAAAATCACTCTTTCTAGCATCGAAAAAACCGTTAAGCAAGAATTTGAAGATGTAAAAAAGAACTTCAAAAAAATGAAAACAAGTAATCTTTCGGAAACTCTAAATAACTTATGGAATTCATTTGGTTCAATTTTTAAAGTATTTTGTAGAGTTTTTGGCAAAATACTTGGAGTTTCCTTTCTCATTGCTGGAGCAGCAATAATAGCAATAACCACAATTGCATTTATAAGCGTTGGCAAAGACAATATAGTTTTTACAAGTGACTTTATCAACATGGTCTGGTTGCCAGGCTTACTTAAATATGTAACGAATACAGGAACAGCTTGGTTTATAAGCATCTGCTTACTATTTGTTTTCATCATTCCAGTAATCGCGATTATAAATTGGGGTTTAATTTTACTGTTCAATGTTAAAACAAATAAATATTTAAGCCTTAGCACATTCGCAGTTTGGATTTTTGCGATTATACTAACAGTCGTGGCATTTATAAATGTTGGAGCCTCTTTTCGGGCTACCGAAACAATAACTAAAACAGAAACTTTAGCAGTAGATTCATTAAATACATATTACTTTAGCCTAAGTCCTGAATTTAAGGATATCTGTTTACCGGACGGAAAACATTGCGAGAGCGGCAAAGGTATGCACTTCTGTATTGACTCCCATTATCTACTGTTTGATAATAATAAGCTTAAGTCTTTTGTAGAAATAGAATTTATAGCTACAAACGATTCTGTAGCTGGAATGGAATTAAAATACAATGCAAATGGGCCGAATAAGAATGAGGCAAAAGAAAATATCAAATCTATTAGTTACACTTATTCTGTAGATACAAATACTGTTTATTTTGAACCATATATCAATATAAAAACTAATAAATGGAAAGCTCAAGAAGTGAAAATTTTAATAAAAATACCTTATGGTGCTAATCTGATTATTGATAAAAATTTAAGTGATTTTATAAATATTGAAGATATAACTGGGAAGTTTGAAGATTCTGAAATGACCGGTAGAGAACTGTTGTCAACGAAACAAGGATTTGTTGTAAAGGATATAAACGATTAAATAAAGCTGATTTCTCTAACATTTTTATTATTCTTTAATTTTGATTGAGATTATCATTTTATATTTGGCGAGATTGCCCTTTTGGCTCGATAAGCTTGAAATATCCAAACTGTAAAAAACAAAAAAAGTGGTCGAAATAAAATTCGACCACTTTTTAATTTTAGTTTTATTTTTTCAGTAAATCTCTGATTTCTGTTAAGAGAATTTCTTCTTTAGTTGGCTCCGGTGCAGCAGCGACTTTTGCTTCTTCTTTTTTCTTCATTTTGTTTATTCCTTTAACAACCATAAAAATTGTAAAAGCAACGATTAAAAAATCGATAACAATCTGAATAAAGTTACCATAATTTAAAGTTACGGCTGGTGCTTCTGCTGTAGCTTTTTGTAGAATAATGTTCAAATCGGTAAAATTAACACCACCGATAAGCAAGCCAAGAGGTGGCAAAATAATATCGGCAACAAATGATGCAACAATTTTTCCGAATGCAGCACCGATAATAATACCGATAGCCATGTCAATAAGGTTACCCTTAATTGCAAATGATTTAAATTCTTTTAACATAATTTAGCGTTTTATTGGTTATTAAAAAATTACTTTAAACTCGACACGACGGTTTTTAGCACGTCCCGCAGTAGTATTATTGTCTTCTACAGGGGTAGTTTCGCCATAGCCTTTTGCAGCCATTTTCGTAGCATCAATGCCTTTATCAACAATATATTTCATAACTGACTTTGCTCGTCTGTCTGATAAATCCATATTACTATTATCGTCACCTACATTGTCGGTATGTCCGTTTATCTGAAGGAAGTACTCCGGATTATCGTTCATTACTTTAACAACTTGATCGAGGATTACGAATGAAGTTTTCTTAATAACATCGCTACCAGTTTCAAACTGAATACCTGTTAATGCTTGTTCGAAAACTTTTTTAACTTCTTCTTTAACTTCTGGACATCCTTTGTTTGCAGCAATACCAAATACTTTTGGACATTTATCTAAATGATCTGGAATTCCGTCACCATCTGTATCAGGACAACCTTTAAACTGAACTAATCCCTTGATATTAGGACATTCATCTTCTGAGTCAATAATACCATCACCATCAGAATCAGGACAACCAGCAAACTGAGCCAATCCTTTTACTTTAGGACAAGCATCTTCGCTATCAATAATTCCATCTCCATCAGTATCTGGACAACCTGCAAATTGAGTTAAGCCTTTAACATCTGGACATTTATCTTCTGAATCGATAATACCATCACCGTCTCTATCAGGACAGCCACCTAAATTTGCCAAACCTTTCGCATCTGGACATTTATCTAGATAATCAGCAACGCCATCACCATCTCTATCGAGAGGACATCCGCTTGCATCAACAGCAACACCTGCTGGAGTACCAGGACATTTATCTAATTTATCAGCAACACCATCTCCATCGGTATCTTTTGCTTTACCAAGATTAAATACTATACCAATTTCTTGCTGAAAATATCCATCTTTCATTCCCTCTTGGGTAGTAGCAAGAACATCTCTAACATCATTATTTGTAAAGTTATAAGCAAACTGATATTTAAGCGAAGCCCAATCAGTAAGATGATATTTTACGCCAACACCTGCTGGCACAATCAAATCGTTATCTACAGATAACCATCCGCGACTATCTGTATAATTTGCCATACCAATACCTAACATAAGATAAGGAGAAATTTTACTATCTTCTTTCATTATGTAACCATTACTAAACTTATAAAACAAATTTAGACTTCCATCGAATTTACGTACACGAAAGTTACTATAAGAATCTTTCCAATGTCCCATATCGCCATAGCTAACGCCAATTCCCAAATCAAACGAAGGATTCAAATATCGGCCAGAGTTAATCCGCCATAACCATAAAATGGTAGTTTAAACAAATCGCTACCCAATTCGCCAACATATTGATTGGTTCCACCATCAATGCCAATACCCCATTTTTTATTTTCGGTCTGCGAAAACAAACCAACAGATAAAAATGTAAAAACTACTCCTGACTTTGACTATGCGTCACCCTAAAAGTTTTTCAAGAAATTTGGCTCAAAAAGTTTAGCGATAGTTTTGTGTTTTTCTGTGATCAGCATTGTTTTAGTTAGCATTTCGCCACTGGCAGGCAGCCTTATTTTTAAGGTGGTAATGGTTTTAGCAATGTCCAATACCTTATCTACACTCAAATTTATATCACTCGATTTCAATATCCGTTCAAGCTCCTTATAC